>JANMJN010000958.1:0-3320 GCA_031371355.1 Saprospiraceae bacterium | reverse complement strand
ATACTGAGGGGGCTTAAAAAAGCAGCCTTAGATTGTAAGCGACTCTATTTTTAGATTTATATTTCGACAAAATTTAACAACTTGAAAGTATCAATAATGAAAAACATTCTCACATCACTCTTTTTACTGATGACATCCATGGTTTTTGCACAACCCAAAACGCTCGGGCAAATCGTCCGTCTCGACCCAAGTTTAGACGATTTGATTGATAAAAATGCCCAAATTGAAGTCCTTGCCGACGGTTTTCAATGGTCGGAAGGTCCGGCTTGGATTAAGAATGGCGGCTACCTCATTTTTTCGGATGTAAAAGCCAATACCATTTTCAAATGGAAGGAAGGCGAAGGTATTACGCCTTTTTTGAAACCATCGGGCTATACAGGTCGAGGTACATATAGTAAAGAGCCAGGCAGCAATGGCTTGACAATCAGCCTCGATGGTCAAATTATCGCTTGCGAACATGGCGACAGACGTGTCAGCATCATGCCTACTGAGTGGGGCGGAAAAAAGACCTTGGCAGACAACCATCAAGGAAAACGGTTCAACAGCCCCA
Source organism: Saprospiraceae bacterium (assembly GCA_031371355.1). Classification (GTDB taxonomy): domain Bacteria; phylum Bacteroidota; class Bacteroidia; order Chitinophagales; family Saprospiraceae; genus JAAFJT01. The sequence goes on along the minus strand of JANMJN010000958.1, from coordinate 2,770 downwards.
ATGATGTGGTTCAAAAGTCGAATGGTGATGTCTATTTCACTGACCCGCCTTATGGTTTGCCAAAACAAGAGAAAGACCCAACAAGAGAAACAGGTATTTTTGGCGTTTATCGCATCGCTAAAAATGGTGCTACGACCTTGTTAATCAATGACTTAACACGTCCAAACGGCTTGGCATTTTCGCCCGATGAAAGCATTCTGTATGTTGCTCAATCTGACCCAGACCGAGCATATATTATGGCATATCCAGTTTTGAAAAATGGTATTTTAGGTAAAGGAAAAATCTTTTTTGATGCTACACCGATGTCCAAACAAGGCATGAAAGGCTTGCCCGATGGCTTGAAAATAGACGATAAAGGCAATATATTCACCACTGGACCAGGCGGCGTATTGATTATTTCACCGAAAGGAAAACTTTTAGGACGCATCGAAACGGGACAGCCGACGGCTAATTGTGGTTGGGGAGACGATGGTTCGACACTCTATATCACAGCAAATATGTACCTTTGTCGTATTAAAACGAAGACAAAACCCGCTGTTTTCAGATAATTCTTCACTGGATAATGGATAGTTAATAATCATTATCCAATATCCATTATCAACTATCCATTATTATTATGCAAACAAAGACAAATGACACCTATTTTATGCAGCAAGCCTTTATCGAAGCCCGCAAAGCTTTTGATGCAGGAGAAGTGCCTGTCGGAGCTGTTATCGTTTGCGATGGACGCATCATCGCCCGAGGATTTAACCAAACGGAAAGGCTCAATGATGTAACCGCTCACGCTGAAATAATTGCAATGACCGCAGCCACCGATTATTTGGGCAGTAAATATTTGGATGAATGTACCTTATATGTGACCCTTGAACCTTGTCCAATGTGTGCGGGTGCTTTGGCTTGGGCGCAATTGAGTAGCCTCGTCTATGCGGCGAGTGACGATAAACGCGGCTTTATGCGGTTTGGAAAAGAGTTATTACATCCAAAAACAAAGGTGGCAATGGGGATGATGCAAGACGAATGTAGTCATTTGATAAAGACGTTTTTTAAGGATAAAAGGTAGATATGAAGTCTTGGTTATGAAATATCAAGTATAAAAAAAAGCGACCAACTCGATTTACTGAGGGGTCGCTTTTTTCATACTTCACAATTCTTATTTCATACTTAAATTCATTGATTCAAACGAATTTCGTCTTGATTTTCATCAAAAAACTTGTAAGTCGTCAAAGGATATTCAGGTTCAGCAATTATTCTAATCCATTTATTGTATTTGAAATACCAATTTATTTGACGTTTTGGGAAAAAACCTTTCGTCAAATATGCCTCAACAAATGGGTGTGCATGAATCGTAATACGCCCTTTTGGACGAGCTTGCAAGACGGCATCTAGGTCGAATTCGAGTGTATCCGTCAGTAAAACAGTTGGCTGAACTTTTCCAGTACCGTTGCAAGTTGAGCAAATCTCCGACGTGTTAATTTTCAGTTCAGGGCGGACACGCTGGCGTGTTACCTGCATCAAACCGAATTTACTGAGGGGGAGAATTGTATGCTGCGCACGGTCTTTAACCATGAAATCTTTCATGGCTTTTTGTAAAGTCTTTTTATGCTCAGGCTCTTTCATATCAATGAAATCAATGATAATGATACCACCTAAGTCGCGCAACCGCATTTGACGGGCGATTTCTTCAGCCGCCTCCATATTGACCGCCAAAATCGCATCGTCGGTAGCACCCGACCCGACTTTATGACCACTGTTTACGTCAACGACGTGCATCGCTTCCGTATGTTCAATGACCAGATAAGCGCCACTTGCCATAGTCGCCGTCTTGCCAAAAGAGGCTTTTACTTGGCGATTGACAGGGAAATGGTCAAAAATATGCTTACCACTCGGTTTATGGAACTGAACAATTTTTACTTGATCAGGTGCAAAACCTGCGAGATAGTTTTTGATACTTTCAGAAGTATCTTTGTCGTCCACAATGACACGCGAAAACTGGTTGTTGAGCATATCGCGTAAGATGCTCGATGTCTTGTCCAACTCGCTTAGCAATTTAGCTGGCGGCTTGGCTTGTTTGAGTTGGAAGAAAATTTTCTCCCATTTAGCGGACATTTGCATCATTTCTTCGTGCAATTCCGCTGTTTTTTTACCTTCGGCAGCCGTCCTAACGATGACGCCAAAGTTTTTGGGTTTAATGCTTTCGGCAATCGTTTGAAGCCTCTTTCGCTCGTCTGCGCTGGAAATCTTTTTCGATACTGCAATAATATCGGTGAACGGTGTCAACACTAAAAAGCGTCCAGGAATTGTGATTTCACAACTCAACCTTGGTCCTTTTGTGCCAATCGGTTCTTTCAAGATTTGCACCAAAATGTGTTGTCTTTTGGGCAAAACTTGGTCAACTTTTCCGTTTTTGTTGATGTCTGGCTCTATTTTGAAATGGTCGAGACTCGCCGTATTGATACCGCCACTGATAACACTATCAGTGAATTTCAAGACGTTCTTGAGTTTCGGACCCATGTCCGTATAGTGCAAAAACGCGTCTTTTTTATGACCGATGTCAACAAAAGCAGCGTTCAGACCGGGCATCAACTTGCGGATTTTGCCGATAAATATATCACCGACGGCAAAATCGTTGCTTGTTACTTCGTGATGCAGTTCGACTAATTTTCCATCTTCGAGAAGAGCGATTTCAACCTCTGATTGCGTCGAATGGATAACAAGTTCTTTTTCCATTGTCAACGCTTTTAGATTGACAGCAAGGCAGGTTTAGTACAAA
>JANMJN010000813.1:0-1948 GCA_031371355.1 Saprospiraceae bacterium | reverse complement strand
ATTAACTCATGATTCATAACTATTCCTCTATTTCTGTTTTCCACGTTATGGTTGCTGCTTTTTCAAGCATAGCCGAAACAGAACAATATTTTTCCATTGACAGTTGAACAGCTTGTTCAACTTTTTTTTGCACCAAATTAGCCCCCCTCAGTATAAAACGCACTTCTATCGCTTCAAAAGGCGATGGATTTGCCACTGCATCACGTTGTCCTTCGATGACAATGCGAAAATCTGAAACCTCTTGTTTCATTTTTTTCAAAATCAAAATAATATCTATCGCTGCACAACTACCTAAACCCATGAGTATCAACTCCATAGGTCGTGTACCTTGATTTGAACCACCGATGGCTGCGGCTGCGTCAATGTGCACAGGTACTTTGTCGCCGCCGAGTGCCTCGAAGTGAAAAGCGTTGTCCACGCGTGTCATTTCGACGGACATGGTTTTGTATGTTTTTTCTGTTGCTGTCATTTTTATTATTTCTAATCAATTTTATAAATCCTTATTTTCAGAACCAATTATACATCAACCCTCAAAGACCAATGATAACGAACTGCCAAATAACGAATAATCATCACTACAAATATTGCAATTAACATATTGTAAATACTTCCTTTGATATAACTATCTAAAAATAAAAAAACAATCCCTCCTCCCAAACAGGCACTGGCATAAATTTCTTTTCTGAAAATAGTCGGTACTTCGTTAGACAAAACATCACGTATCACACCTCCAAAAACAGCAGAAACACTGCCCATCAAAACGGCAATGACAGGAGATAAACCGACATTTAAGGTTTTTTGTAAGCCCAAAATAGTAAATAACCCAATACCAATTGTATCAAATAAAAATATACTTTTTTGAAATTTGAGAATAGCATTTTTAAATAAATAGGATAAAGGTAAGGCTGCAAAAATGACATAGAGATAATTCAAATCTTTCATCCAGCCAACAGGTGTTTCACCAATTAAAACATCTCTCAATGTACCACCTCCTAACGCAGTTACCAAGCCAAGGATAGAAGCCCCAACAAGGTCAAATTTTTTGTCAATACCTGCCAAAACACCACTAACGGCAAATACAAATGTGCCCAATATATCAATATAATAAATCCAGTTCATACTTATTTATAATACAAGATTACAGAAAGTAAATATTTAACTTATTAAAAATACTTATAAAACTGATAATCAATTTTCTAAACAAAAAACCAAGTTACTATTGCCAAACCCAAAAAATCAAGCTATTTTTACAAAAAAAAAGTAAAATATGAATGCCATTGCTTTATCCGAAAAACGCTTTACCGTTGCCGAATATATCGAATTTGAAGAACAAAGCGATGTCCGACACGAATATCATTTTGGACGTTTGTATCCTATCGCAGGAACATCGAACAAGCACAATCGTATCAAGCAAAATGTTGTTTATGCGCTACGCAATCATTTTTTAGACCGTGGTTGTGTCGTTTTTGATGAAAATCTAAAATTGCAAATCATTGAAGACGGCAAGTATAATTATCCTGATGTCATGCTCACTTGTGACGCACAAGATATTGATGCTGAATTTATTATAAAAAATCCAAGTATCGTCGTTGAAGTTTTATCAAAGTCAACCGCCCGTTATGACAAAACAGATAAGTTTGAAGATTTTCAAAAAGTCCTATCTATTCAATATTATCTAATTGTCGAATCACGCTGGCAATCGGTCATTTTATACAGCCGTACAGAAAATCCGAAATTGTGGACATATCAACTTTTTAATGCGCCAAACGATGTTGTTACTTTTCCAAAATTGGGTTTTGAATTGTCGCTTGAAACGATTTATAAGTATATCAATGTGCCTCAATTTGCAACAATTCCGCATTATCTTGAAAATGATGATGAATAACATATACGAAATCTTAAAGATTTCGTATATGTGTATCACTTCTATTTTCCCGCCGCTTCCAAC
>JANMJN010000809.1:0-2731 GCA_031371355.1 Saprospiraceae bacterium | reverse complement strand
TCATTTCCCCATTTCGACCGTTCAAAGTCATAAAGGGAAACTTGTATTTGGTTATTTGAATGGTTCGGCTGTTGTTGTGATGGCGGGGCGTTTTCATTATTACGAAGGTTATTCGGCGCAACAAGTGACGTTTCCGATTCGTGTTTTGAAGGCTTTGGGCATCGAAACGCTTTTTATTACAAACGTGGCGGGCAGTATCAACGGCGATATTGAAGCGGGTGACATCGTTTTTGTACGCGACCACATCAATTTACAACCTGATAATCCGTTGCGTGGTGAAAACGATGAACGGTTGGGTGTGCGGTTTCCAGACATGAAAAACGCTTACGATAAAGCATTGATAAACAAAGGATTAGAAATTGCAAGACAGCACGACATCTCTGTACACAAAGGCGTATATGTAGCGTTGCAAGGACCTAATTTGGAAACACCTGCGGAGTATAATTTCCTCCATCGCATCGGTGGCGATTTGGTGGGTATGTCCACTGTTCCTGAAGTTTTAGTGGCTCGACATGCCAATTTGCGGACGATGGTGATGTCAATCGTTTCAAATAAATGTTATCCAATAGAAGAAATAAAAGAGACAACCGTTGACGATGTCATCGCCGTAGCGACAAAGGCAGAACCTAAAATGCGCTTGATTATCAAGGAGTTATTGAAGTATTGAGGGGGATGTTGTCAACTTTTTTTCAAAAAAGCAACCTTTAATCCCAATAAAATCAATATTACACCCGTAAACTTCTCCTGCCACTTTACGAACGCTGGATGTTGACTTAAAAAATTACCTGCTTTGCCGAATGCAAGGGCAACAAGGGCATTGACCACAGTGCCTGAAAAGTCGAACCATAAGCCCAACATCAAAATCAAAAAGCCCATGCGGTCATACTGAGGGGGGACAAATTGAGGTAAAAAAGCTAAAAAAAACAAGGCGACTTTTGGATTCAATACATTGGTAACGACACCTTGTTTGAAGACTTCAAAATGCGTTTTTCCTTTTTTAATGGCTTGAATATCAAATGTTTGTGATTTTGATAAAATACTTTTGACTCCTATATAAATCAAGTAAGCTGCGCCTAAATATTTTATTGTTTCAAACAAAAATGCGGACTTTGCAACAATCGCTGAAATGCCAACGACTGCCGCAAAAATATGCACCAAACAACCAACAGCAATGCCCAAAGCTGCCATAATACCCGCTCGAACACCTTGATTCGCGGCATGAGTCGCAACAAAAATCATATCATTACCCGGCGTAATATTAAGCATCAGGGAAGCAAAAGCGAAAACGCTGAAAGTCTGTATATCCATTGTTTATATAGTTTTTTCTTCCCAAATAGCGCAAAGTTGTACAATCATCTCCACCGACTTTTCCATGTCTTGGATGGAAACAAACTCATGTCGTGAGTGAATCGCTTGTTCACCTGCAAACAAATTCGGACAAGGCAGCCCCATAAATGACAGGCGTGAACCGTCCGTTCCACCCCGAATAGAGCCTAATTTGGGGACTAAACCGGCTCGTTTTGTTGCTTCGATGGCATATTCAGTCACATGTGGATATTTATCGAGCATCACTTTCATGTTCCGATATTGCTCTTTTACGGTCAATTCTGCTTTTGAAAACGGATAATGTTCCATTACTTTTTCCATGATACCCCTCAGTATTGTCGCCTTTTCAGCCAATAAAACATCATTAAAATCGCGTAAAATGAAGGAAACGGAAGCATTTTCCAAGCTGCCTTCGATTTTCACAGGATGAATAAAACCCTGTTTGCCTTCCGTTGTTTCGGGTGTTAAATGGTCTTTTGGTAAAGCCGCCACGATGTCAGAAGCTATTTTTATCGCATTTTCCATTTTCCCTTTGGCATAACCTGGATGTGCTGCCACGCCTTGAATCGTAATTTTTGCACCATCAGCCGAAAACGTTTCATTTTCGATATCGCCAATCGGTCCGCCGTCGAGGGTATAACCGAAGTCTGCACCGAGTTTTTGCATATCCACTTTGTCCACACCACGCCCAATTTCTTCGTCGGGCGTAAACAAAACCCGAATTTTGCCGTGTTTTACTGAGGGGGTATTTAGCAATTGATAAACAGCATCCATAATTTCAGCCACGCCCGATTTGTCGTCTGAACCCAGCAAAGTCAATCCGCTTGCCGTAATAATATCGTTACCCATTTGTGTCTTCAAATAAGGATAATCCGCCAAACGAATAATTTGTGTCGTATCGTCTGGTAAAACAATGTCTTGACCTTGATAATTGGCGTGAACAATCGGTTTTACGTCTGTTCCGCTTGCATCAGGAGCGGTATCCACGTGGCTACAAAAGCAAATTGTCGGCACATTCGGCTTGTCGGTATTGGCGGGAACAGTGGCATAAACGTAGCCATGTTCATCCATTTCGGCATCTTCAATGCCCATCGCTTTGAGTTCTTCGACTAAAAGGCGGCTTAGATTTTTCTGTTTTTCACTCGATGGTGTGGTTGCACTCATCGGGTCAGCTTGCGTATCAATCTGGACATAGCGGAGAAAACGCTCGGCTACGGTGTGTTGGAATTTTAACATAAATATTCTTGTTTTAATAATAGGACTAGAGGTTGTCTCAAAAGGCAAATCGAAATTTTTAGTGCAAAATATTCTATGGTTTTGGGCACCATGTTCGGGAAACTTTTAAAGTTTCCCGAACATAAACGCCTTCAAAAAGAATAATATTCGGGACAAAAAAACTTGAAAT
>JANMJN010000798.1:0-5317 GCA_031371355.1 Saprospiraceae bacterium | reverse complement strand
CAAAGTTCCAAAGGTGGGTGCCATCCATTCAAAAAATCTTATAGCCCATTGTGGCAGTGCTGAGGCTGTTTTCAAAACTTCTAAAGCCCATCTGACCAAAATAAACGGCATTGGAGAAGGCATTGCCGATTATATTTTGACATCAAATGTCCTAAAATGGGCTGAAAAAGAGTTAGATTTCATCGAAAAAAACAAGGTGCGCGTTTTGTACCATACTGATGCAGACTATCCACGCCGTCTTTGTGCAAACGCTGATTGCCCTATGCTTTTGTACTACAAAGGCACTGCCGATCTGAATGCACCACGCATCGTGAGTATCGTCGGCACACGCAAGCCGTCGTCGTATGGACTTCGGATGTGCGAAGAAATTATTGATGGATTTTTGCCTTTCAATGTTTTGATAATCAGTGGATTAGCCTACGGTATTGATGCGACAGCACATCGCCGTTGCTTGTCGGTAGCGATACCAACTGTTGGTATTATGGGGACTGGATTGCAACGTATTTATCCCGAAGAACACCGCAGTTTCGGCTTGAAAATGTGTGAAAATGGCGGTTTATTGACAGAATATCCCAGCGACCAAGATCCAGAACAAAAGCATTTTCCGATGCGCAATCGTATCATTGCGGGTATGTGCGATGCCGTCATTGTCGTCGAAACTGCTGCAAAAGGAGGTTCGATGATTACAGCAAATATGGCACTTGACTACGGTCGTGATGTATTTGCCGTGCCTGGCCGTGTGGGTGAACATCAAGCGCAAGGTTGTAACAATCTTTTGCGTATGCGAAAAGCGAGTCTTATTGAGCAAGCACACAATGTTGCAGAACAATTGCGTTGGACTGAAATGGATGCGGGAAAAACGCCCGTTCAAACGCAACTTTTCTTAGAACTCTCTGATAATGAGCGATTTATTATTGATATTTTAAAAAAATCTGAAGCAAGCATACCTATAGATGCACTAAGCCTTGAAGCCAAAATGAACCCCAGCCAAATCGCTTCTTTGTTGTTGACGTTAGAGTTTAAAGGGGTTGTTCAAGCATTGCCCGGGAAACGGTTTGGGCTTGTTTAATGGTCAATAGAGCAGGGTATGTCAAGTCGAAGGAATTTTGAAAATTCCCTCCACTTTATGCTTCGTAAAAAGTAAAATGCGTTAATTCGCAGCAAAAAAAATGATGAAATTATTAGGTCTTATTGGCTATCCCTTGAGTCATTCGTTTTCAAAACCTTATTTCAATAAAAAATTCGCTGAAATGGGGCTTTCAGATGAATGGCATTATGAGTCGTTTGCTATCGAAAACATTGAAAAATTGAGTGATATACTGAGGGGGCATCCAGAACTTGTTGGTTTGAATGTAACGATACCTTATAAGCAAGCGGTCATGCCTTTTATTGATACATTCGACGAATCGGCGGCAGAAATCGGTGCAGTCAATTGCATTGATATCCGCAATGGTCATATGAAGGGCTATAACACGGATGCTTATGGTTTTGAAAAATCTGTGTTGGGGTTGTTAAATACGCCCAATTTAGAGCGTTTACTCAACCTCAACTTAAAGGCATTGATTCTCGGAACAGGTGGCGCATCAAAAGCAGTCGCCTATACGCTCAAAAAATGGCACATACCGTTTCAATATGTGTCCCGGACGCGGTCTGAAACGTCTTTAAGTTATGATGATATGGATGAAAAAATAATAACTTCACATCGTCTCATTGTCAATACAACACCGTTAGGTATGTCGCCAAATACGGATGGGTGTCCGCCGTTACCTTACGAATTTATTGGTAATCAACATTTTATGTATGATTTAGTTTATAATCCTACCATAACTCAATTTCTTAAACGCGGTTTAGACAACGGCGCAAACGCTAAAAACGGCTTGGATATGCTTTACTTTCAAGCAGAAAGAGGGTGGGAAATTTGGAATCAATAGACATTACAGATTAAGATTTACTAAATATTTTAAATTTAGTAAATCTGTATTTCATGATCTTTAAACTCAAAAAACTATGGGAAAACACAACGAAACGGGTCAACAAGGCGAACAAGCTGCCGCCGATTTTTTAGAAAAAAAAGGGTATCAAATCCTAAATCGCAATTGGCGATACAAACGTGCTGAGATTGACATCGTGGCGATAGATAAACGGACAATGGTATTTATAGAAGTAAAAACGCGGACAGATTATACTTTCGGACGACCAGAAACGTCGGTAGATGGAAAAAAACAACGTCTGATGACCCAAGCGGCTATTGCATATATGGCAGAAAGTGGGCATGATGGCGCTATTCGTTTCGATATTTTAAGCCTGATACTGAGGGGGGATAAATTTTATGTTGACCACTACGAAGATGCTTTTTTCCCTGGATTAGCTTGAAAATCGGTATTCGGATATTCGGGTATTCGGATACCGAATCTCTAAATCATATCAGGTTTATTATCTTTATCATTATTATCTTTTTTGTGAAAGCCAATAGTACGACGGCTGCGACATTTTTCGCGCCAGTCATCGCGCCAACGTTCCCGTTCTTCAGGTGTCATGCCTTGCCATTTTTCGTACATCTGTTTTTTTTGCGCCCAATGGTCTTTCCCATCATCCAAACTCGACATGCCAATGACCTTGAAACCACCCGTCAGTATGCGTCCCAAAACAAACAATCCAAGGGCTTGTGAAAAGGTGATCATCGGTAAATTGAACAATTCAGGCATCAGCCAATTCCACAACGCCATGACAAATGTGCCAAAAAACACAATATAGAGCGCGACTATAGCCGCCATTTTCAGACCTTTTTTAAGCCAAAAACTGTCCATTTCTTTAAGAATTTTTGATTTTAGGAACAAAGAAGATAAAATGTTATGACCTACTTACAATCTTGTCTTTGTACTTACAATCTTAATATCGCAATAAAATTTAATTATTTACCAAGTCTTCGTAGAGTGATTTCAAGCGCTCACGTAGGAAAAGAACGGCATAACGCTTCCGAGATAGCAGTGTATTAATTGTTACGCCCGAATCAGCTGCAATTTCTTTAAAACTTTTATCTTCTAATTCATGCGCAATGAATACCTCACGTTGTTCCGCAGGTAGGTCATCCAGTGCTTCGGATAGTGCTTCCATGATGGTTTCGCGCATCATTTCGACATCGGCTGTGTGAATATTTGCCGCAGGCAATAAGTCATCAATGAGGTAAGGTTCATCATCTCCATTGCCGTTGTTGAACGAAAAAACATCTTCGAGCAACAACGGTTTTTTCTTCCGATAGCGGTCAGTGATTTTGTTGCGTGCCACGGTGAACAGCCACGAAGCAATTTTCTCAATGGGTTTCATGAGGCGATACATTTCTGTAAACTCAAAAAAAACGTCTTGCAAAATGTCTTCTGCATCGTCTTGACGCGGTATGCGTTGACGAATAAAAGCCAGTAGCCGTTGCCTTTCACGCCGAACGGTCTCCTGTATTTGCTGATTTTGCGAGTCAGCCAATTGTGATTCGATTGTTAATGTTGCGTACTTCATCGTAAGTATATTGACGAGGAACTGTGAAAAATATTTTAAAGTAAACAAAAATTAGGGAAAAGAGTTTGATGGCAGAAATTTCACGGATAACACAAATTAAATATCGTAAATCAATGCGTGTAATGCCTGTAATTGATGTCCGTCAACTAAATTTGCACAAAAACGAAAAACAACGTGGCGACTCAACAGAAACAGCATTTTCATTCCATTGACCTTTTGCGCGGTTTAGCAGCGTTGACGGTCGCTTTTTATCACTATACTGACTTTTTCTTAGCGAAAACACACCCCCTCAGTATTTCTTTCCATCACGGCTACTTAGGTGTTGAAGCGTTTTTTGTGATTTCGGGTATGATTATCCCTTATTCGTTGTCTTTAAAACATTACACCATTCGGCAATTTGGTCAGCAATTTGTGAGCCGCATCATTCGTATTGAACCTGCGTATTGGGCAAGCATCATTTTAATGTTACTGAAAGATGCCAGTGTTTGGTTTGTCAAAGCCGATAAATGGATTGAGTTGGATTATTACAATCTTTTCCTACATATTTTTCATGCCAACGCCATTATGCATGAACCGTGGTTGCGCGGTATTTATTGGACTTTGGCGATAGATTGGCAGTTTTACCTCGTTTTACTCCTCTTTTTTGCTTTGTTCAATCGTCGGGAGTGGTGGGTTCGCTACCCTATTTATGCTCTTTTTGCTTTCGGGCATTGGTATTTTCCTTATGAATGGCTGCCGTACCATGTCGCTTCATTCGGGGCTGGTTTTATTTTATTTCAATACTATCGTGGTTATATTGACAAAAAAGAGTTAGCCATAATTCTGCCTGCCATGTTGTTGATGCACTATCGAGGTTTTGATATGAAACATTGTTTAGCCACAGCTATTCCTTGTGCCATCATTCTTTTTGTAAATGCTGAATGGAAATGGGCAAAATTTATTGGCAAAACCTCTTATTCATTTTACCTTACACACGTCGTCACAGGTTGGCTCTTGCTCGATGGCGCATCCGTTATTGATGGCGAAAATGGTTGGTTTATGGGTACAGCCGTGATTGTTGCCGTCGCTTTTAGTCTCTTTTTTGCAAAATATTTTTACGATTGGGTAGAAGAACCGACGATTAAATGGGGTAAAAATTGGCATAAATGGATGAAAAAAGAGTGAAGTAAAGCGAAATACCTGTCGCAAACCCCTCTCTAAAAGGAGTCCTTCGGACAGTATTTTTTATATTTTTTGTGCTAACACCGACTACAACAGTAGTTCCGTTCTCAAATCCATTTTCGGTTCATTTAGTAAAACACGTTCGAGTTCTTTTTTATCATTAAAACCACCTATTTTTTGTCTGAAAGTTTCAGCCGTTTTTTTATTATCTATTTCGAACTTTCTATTTTTACTGATTGTCAAAAAGTCTTCTTCCTTGTCAATACCGAGAAACCTTCTATTGGTCAAATTGGCAGCAATACCCGTTGTGCTACTGCCCGCAAAAGGGTCGAGTATCCAAGCATCGGGTTTTGTTGCCGCTAAAATGGTACGTGTAATAACCGACAAGGGTTTTTGAGTGGGGTGTTTACCACAAGCCTTTTCCCAAGGAGCAATGGCGGGCAATTTCCAAACATCTTTCATTTGTTTGTCGCCATTCAATTGCTTCATTAAATCATAGTTATAATAATGTGGTATGCGTTCATTCTTTCGCGCCCAAATAATTTGTTCGGTTGAATGTGTAAAAAAACGGCAGGAAAAATTGGGTGGTGGGTTACTCTTTTCCCAAGTGATGACGTTGAGTATTTTAAAATTCAGCTCAGTTAAT
>JANMJN010000793.1:0-3976 GCA_031371355.1 Saprospiraceae bacterium | reverse complement strand
AAGCAGCTGCTTGAATATTATCATGTTGATTGAGTACTTTTCCGTCAAACACATACGGGGAAAAGAAAACGAGTGCCATCACGACCATAACAATAAACGAAATGCCGTGCGGTAGGAGTTTTTTTAGTGATGAATTTTCCATTAATTAATGATTATTACCTATTGAATATTTGAGCCACAAATTTCACGGGTTTCACGGATTGACGAATTGCATAAAATAGCAATTAGTAAAATCGTAAAATCCGCAGCTCAAAATAATATTGTTTAATTTCGCCCAAAAGTATCATTTAAAATCAAAATCTTAGTTTTAAAAAAATTGTAAAAACTCAAAAACATCTCTTATTTTTGCAAAAAAGCGATAAAATGGTACATGGATATATGATATTGCCTGAAAATGCGGAGCAAAACCGCGCTTTAGAAGCCTTCTTAAAGGCTTTTAATATTAAGTATGTATCAACAAAACCAACTTTAGCAGAGTTAGAATCACGCTTGATGCCAGATCAAAATGAAGTATGGCAAGGCTTGAAAATAGCTTTATTTGAAGCTGAAAACAACTTATCGGCTGCGTCCTCTTTAGAAGAACTTTTAACGGAATACGATAATGAGAATCTTACCAACACACCAATTCGCTAAGGATTTGAAGGTATTAGGTAAAAAATACCCCTCAATTACCAACGATTTACGACAACTTCAAGCAAAACTCCTACAAAATCCAACTGAAGGTATATCTCTCGGCGATAATCGTTATAAAATAAGGCTCAAAATTGCTTCAAAAAGTAAAGGAAAAAGCGATGGCGCAAGGGTCATAACTTATTTCAAAATCGTTGCTGACGAATTGTGGCTTCTTACCATGTATGACAAATCAGAATTGGATAATGTCAATGATGATTTCCTTGATGATTTGGTCAAAGCCATCAATGCCTAATAAAATTACTACTACAAAAACGTATGCCTAAAATTCACTTCTCAGGTCTAAATACATTAAGATTTTTTGCAGCTTACTTTGTCGTTCTTCACCACGGTGAAACGATTCGCTCTAAATATGGCTTGCCAAATTTCGAACACTATTCTTTTTTCAGAAATGGATCGTTAGCGGTTTCGTTTTTCTTTGTTTTGTCTGGCTTTTTAATCACTTATCTGTTACTTTCAGAAATTAAGAAAACAGATACAGTCAGCCTTAAAAAATTCTATATGCGGCGTGTATTGCGTATTTTTCCATTGTATTATTTATTGGTTTTCATTGGATTAATTGCGATTCCTATTTTCTTAAACGTCATTCATTTCTCTAACACGCAGCCTTATGATACGGCAACAGGTGGTGTTTTGTTCCTTCTTTTCTTGAGTTTTGTGGTCAATGCACTATTTGGTAGTCATTTGTTAGAGCCTCTTTGGAGCATAGGCGTTGAAGAATATTTTTACTTGATATGGGCACCGCTTTTTAAGTTTTTTAAGCACCATATTCTAAAAGTTATCATTGGTGTTATTATAATCAAATCAATCATTATTTTGTTTTTTGCTACGCAAAATGATAAAAGTGAGGCGATAAAAATCGTAGAAGACGTTTTGTTATCTTTGAAATTTGAACTCATGGCAATAGGTGGCTTAGGTGCTTATGCCGTTTTTAAAAATAGAAAACGAGTAGAAAATGGGCTTATTTTCAAGCCTATTTTCCAAATTCTATTTTTAACAATTTTGTTTTTAAGATTCTTTTTCCACAGCTATTTTCTTGAAAATCAATTCATTATTTATAAATTATTTTTTCTAACGCCCGTTTTAGGTACTTATACTGAGGGGGTGCTTTTCCTTTGGCTCATCCTCAATGTCTCCGTCTATCCGAAGCCTTTGTTCAAACTCAATAATGCGTGTTTAGAAAAATTAGGCGAAATTAGTTATGGCATATATATGTATCAAATGCTCGTTATTTTTGGCGTTGTGTTGGTTTTTAAAAAATGGATGATGAACATGTCTCCTACTCTATCAACTGTATTTTTTTATACCGTGGTCACATTTGGCGTTATCAGTATTTCCTGGTTGTCCAAACGATATTTTGAGGATTGGTTTTTGAAATTTAAAACACGGTTTGAATAATGGCGTAAAAAGTCTATTTTTGTCAAAAAATATTATAAATATCATCTCTAAAAATAAAATTCATGTTAACAATTCAATTAGAAGTAAGCGAAGAATTAGCTGAAAAAGTAGGGCTTGAAACACTCATTGAGCGATTCAAACAAGATATGGAATTGGAAAAACTGCGTTTGTTAGCAGAAAAGATTCAAAAAGGCATACAAGATGCAGGTTTGGATAATGACCATTTAATTAAAAAAGCAAGACATAAGGCTTGGCAAGACTTTAAGCAGAAAAACTTAAATGACATATTCTCCTAACAAATGACCTCATATTAGCCGAAGGGTTGAGGCGAAAAGGTTATACAAAAGTCATTACTTTAACAGAGCTTTTTGATTCACTTTAGCCCAAAACTATTGACCAATGGCGCATAAATTCTCCATCATAACCATCGTCTATAACGGTGAATCCTATATCGAAGGAACGATGCAAAGCGTTCTAAATCAAACGTTTACGGACTACGAATATATCATCATTGATGGCGCATCAAAAGACAGTACCCTGTCGCTGATTCAAGATTTTGCTCAAAATGCCCCCCTCAGTATAAAATGGATTTCAGAACCCGACAAAGGTTTGTACGATGCCATGAACAAAGGTTTGCGCCTTGCCACAGGCGATTTCGTACTGTTTTTGAACGCAGGTGATAGGCTTTTTGAACCAATAACTTTAGAAAAAATAGCAGCCGCTGCCACACCTAATACCGATATTCTGTACGGCGAAACGATGCTCGTTGATGAAACCCGACGACACATCGGTACTCGATCAAATATCACCGTTCAAAAATTACCCAAAAATTTGACTTGGCGCAGTATGCGTTTGGGCATGGTGGTATGTCATCAATCCTTTTTGCCTTCAAAAAAAATAGCCCCTCAGTATATGACTAATAATTTGGCGGCTGACATAGATTGGGTCATCAATTGCTTAAAAAATGCTCACAATGTAACAAATACGCATACCATTATTTCAGAATATCTGATGGGTGGTGTTTCCAAAAAGCAGCATCAACAATCTTTGGAAGACAGATATGTTGTTTTGAAAACGCATTTTGGAACGTTTGGAAATATTGTCAATCACATTATTATTATCATCCGTGCAGTTATTTTTAAGGTTAAAAATATAGGGAAAGCGAAATACTAAAATTATAATAAAATGCTTTCAATTTCCAACCATGAATTGACGCGCCGATGTCTTCCGCTATCAGCCAAAACATTATGCGTAGCCGTAAAAAGAAAGGTTTCTCCTTCAAAATAGTCCAAGTTTTTGAAGTGATCATCAATCAAAATATCGGCTTTGATGATGGTTTTGAAGCCACATAAGCAGATATTTTGCCAACCAATAAAAGGGAAATGCTCCTCCATCCACATCATTTTGTCGTATAAACTTCTTGGAAATTGCGTCGCTGCTGACACAATGAAGACCTCATTGTATTCCATCAGTTTTTTTATAACTCGTTGACTATCAGACACAACCTTTAAATCTCTAAAGTACCCCTCAGTATTCACCCACTTCATGACGTTTGGAAAAGCATCTATTTCCATTTTCCCATTAATATCATTAGGTGCCAAGCGTATGCCTGTTTCACATTCATGAGTGTCGAGAAAAGCCGTTGTAATGTCGGCGATGACATTGTCCATGTCTATGGCGATTCGTTTCATATTGAGTGATTTATTTATACAATTTTTCCGTGAAAACGGAGAAGATGATTGTCTGTTTTTTCATTTTAAATGCACAAAATATGGGTTTTGGTCACACGTTCTGTTGGGTCAAATAGATTTTTTACTGGATTATGAACATAACCATTATCACCAAAAAGATTGATTTGTTGTTGCTTTGAAGGCAATCGAAAGTGTAA
>JANMJN010000791.1:0-1558 GCA_031371355.1 Saprospiraceae bacterium | reverse complement strand
ATTTCAATATGAAAATGGGCGTTTTTTTTTTGTCCTGAATAGCCCCCTCAGTATTTGTAACGAATCAAAAGAAAACGCATCCCCTATATACCCATTTCAACAGCTTATTCGTCATTCTGACTGTATTTATATTATATAGCGGGTTTAGTGTCTCAGGCAGTATATTTGCATTATATTTCAAATAAGGTTCTGTCTCATTGAATCGATATTTTGATACAACGTGTTGAAAAAGTAATAAATATTATGTCAGAAAAGCAAGTTTTTCAAGCCAATTCGCCCCGTCGGTGGCGTGTATTTAAGTGGTCAATGCGGCTTTTTTTATTCGGTTTGTTATTGGTCATCCCTATCGTTTGGATTGCACTTTCAAGGGATTATAAACCCAATATGCCGCAATTAACCAATGATGAATTTTCGTATAAAAAGCTCAACAATCCCGAATCACCTCATCCGTTTACGACGCGGGACAACAAAAAATACAAAGGATTTAACAGTTTTATGGATGCCAAAAATGCACTTAAAAATGCGCAAAGGCTCCCAAAAGCAGAGTCTATTCGAGCAGGTTTTTATGTCAATTGGGATGCTCAATCCCTGTTTTCGCTCGAATCGAATATTGACAAAATGAATATGGTCATCCCCGAATGGTTGAGTATTGACCCTAAGACCGATACATTGGCGGTCAACATTGACAACGATGCTTTGACGGTTATGCGTGACCATAAAGTAGCGATACTCCCGATTTTGAATAATGTCAATGATGCCAAGGATGGAGACTTTGACCCAGATCTTTTGAGCCGCGTTTTGAAAAGCCCGACCAAAAGCCGCCGTTTGATTAATGATTTGATCAATGTTTTGAAAAAATACAACTTTCAAGGGGTCAATATTGACTTTGAAGCGGTAGACGACGCACAGACTGCTGTGGCACTTGAAAATTTTCAAAGAGCGGTTTATAAACGGCTTCATACTGAGGGGGGGTATCTGGTGACACAAGATGTGATGGCATCAAATGAAAATTTCAATAATAAAAAACTCGCTGAATTCAATGATTACATTTTCTTGATGGCTTACGACCAACATTGGACAACAAGCACGGCAGGTCCTGTATGTGAACAACGGTGGATTGAAAAAATGCTCGACCAAAACGCTGCGAATATTCCAGAACAAAAAATTGTTTTGTGTATTGCTGGCTATGGTTATGATTGGGCTGATGGCGAAGTGGGTGTAACTGTCACCTATCAAGAAGCTCTTGCTACGGCAGATGAAATGCACGCAAGCATTGATTTTGATAATGATACATATAATTGCAAATATACCTATAAAGACGGACGAGGCACACACCATGAAGTTCTGTTTTGCGATGCCGCAACCAATTTTAATACCATGCGCTTTGCCGATGAGTATGGTGTGGCGGGTGTGGCATTGTGGCGGCTTGGCTCGGAAGACCATCGGATTTGGAGTTTTTATGATAGAAATTTATCCAACGAGACTTTGCGAAAAACACCTTTCGATTTTTCTATTTTGAAAAATATTAAATCCAACTTTGAAAAACCCAATTATACAG
>JANMJN010000774.1:0-1579 GCA_031371355.1 Saprospiraceae bacterium | reverse complement strand
AAAACATACAAAAACATTCATGCCTTCGGCGAAACTGCGATGAGTGACAATGGTGGTTTTGCTACAATAAATGGTTTACTCATTGGTTTAGACAAACGTTTATCTATCAGTGTGTTGCAACGTTTTTTTTCATTAAAATATCAAACCTTGCAAGCGCAGCCTTTTGCCGAATCGAGCCGCCCACAAGACGAAAAAGGGATTTATTTGGGCGTTGAATACAAACCCAATCGGGCGTGGACAATCAGTGGTTATGCCGATTTTTGGCAACATCAGTGGTGGCGTTTTCGAGTAGATGCGCCTTCACATGGGCAGGAGTTTTTTGGGAAAATACAATATCGCCGCCGCAATATTGAGGCGTACCTACAAATGCGCATGAAAACAAAACAGGAAAACAAAACAGATAGACCCAACGCCGAAAAGACCAATACTGTCGTGGACAAAACACGGACGCAAATCCGTCTGCATTTCAACAACCGTTTATCAAAAAATTTGGAACTACGGAACCGCTTGGAATGGGCGTTTTTTGAAGATGATAAAGGCTTGAAAAAAGGTTTCGTGGTTTGGCAGGATGCGATTATTTCTTTCAACAATTTGCCGATTGAATCGCCTAAAATAGCGCAAATACTGAGGGGTATGAAATTAACAACTCGATTGGCTTTTTTTGACACAAAAGACTATGATACAGCGATTTATGGATTCGAAAATGATGTGCAATACAGTTTCACTGTCCTACCCTATTACTATCGTGGCACCCGTTTTTATGTCAATGGCAGCTATAAGTTTATGAAAAATGGCTACCTCGAAGCCCGTTTTGCACGGACTCGTTTGGTCAATCAAAACAGTTTTGGGAGTGGATTTGACAAAATTGAAGGCGATAAACGGACGGATGTGAAGGTGCAATTGCGGTTTAGTTTTTAAGAAAAAAGCACCGCCTTACCGAGGGGGTGCTTTTTGTTCTACTAATAGGTCTTCATCAAGATAAAGTGATTCCTCTTTAATTATTCTTTTTCTAACTACCGTTTTTGAAATCCAATCATGAAGAGATTTATTATTATTTTGAAATAACATAGGTAGAAAGGGAATTCCTAAAAAAAAGATTGATAAAGTCTTAATAAAGTTCCTTAATAAGACTGTTCCAATACTGATTTTGTTATTGTCATTTTTATTATGAACAGATAATTGAAATAATATTTTTCCAATTGATGCTTGATATCGAGAACTTTCCATTATCACCAAGTAAAGAAATAAAACAAAAAGCCAAGTAGAGAACTGATAGGTAAATTTAATAGTTTGAAATTCTGCTTGATAAACAGGAAAATTCACGCCCTCATAAGCTAACGCTTTTTCTATCAATTGTGATAGAATTGACGTAATAAGAGTATCAATAAGAAAAGCGATAAACCTTTCAGCATTAATTGATTTTTTCATTAATTATTAACAGCATTTTAAAACGATTATACCATACATCAATAACAAATCTGATATAGAATTAGGTAAAATTTCTCTAATATTAAAAATACGAATAAAACGAAATAGGAAAGGGGAAAATAAAATACCCGAAATTGCTTTTAACGCTAGT
>JANMJN010000747.1:0-7870 GCA_031371355.1 Saprospiraceae bacterium | reverse complement strand
GAGCTACTTTCACGCTCTACTGCCTTTTGTTTTTAAGCGAAAGACTTATTAGTTGCTTTCAACTTTTTTCTTTTCTGGTTCTTCCATGCCTTTGCGAAGTTCGTCCTCAACATTGGCACGAGCTGAATTGAACTCCTTGATGCCTTTGCCAAGACCGCGCATGAGTTCTGGAATTTTATTGCCCCCAAAAAGCAATAGGACGATGACGAAAACGAAGAAGATTTCCTGACCGCCCAAACCGAATATTAGAAATAATGAATTCATGTCTTTGAATTTTTATTATTTTAAAAAATTAAAACCCTACAAAGCTGAGTACAAAGGTAAATT
Organism: Saprospiraceae bacterium; assembly: GCA_031371355.1. GTDB lineage: Bacteria > Bacteroidota > Bacteroidia > Chitinophagales > Saprospiraceae > JAAFJT01. Next base: position 7,543 of record JANMJN010000747.1, on the reverse strand, counting down.
GTTTTGATGAGAATTGGACATCGTTTTTGTTAATTCGTTTAATCGCTGAAAGATATTACACAATTATGTTGAAAATTACGAAAAGCAAATGTTATGGAAAAATTGGTATAAAATTTTCATGTATGTATAACACAGCCATCAAATAAACATAAAAACGAATCCCCCCTATATTGAAAGGCTCAAAATCTACTGTTTTACATCAATGACACTGTCAAGCAGTGCATTTTTGGAAGGATTTAAGACGATTAATTTTTATATGTTTATGCATTAATAACACGTAACTACTATTGGAAACATGGATCTGAAAAAACTCTGTTATACAGTCTTTATTAGCTCATTATCGTTCTTTGTATCTGCACAAACGGGTAACCCAACGGCATCGATTGCTAAAGGAGGCGATAATGAAATGGTAAAATCCGGTGATAAAAAAACGAAATCTGTTGCGGTTGCTTCTACGACAGTGACCCATCCTCAACGGCGTATCCTCAATGGTAATGCGAAGGCGACGATTAAAAATGCAAGCGCATTAAACAGCGATAAAGATGATTTTTCGCCTACGTTTTATCAAAATGGTCTTATTTTTTGCTCTTCGGTTAAAAAAACTTCAAAAAAAGAAGATGATGATGAAGCAAAGAATGACATTAACTTGCGTTACGCTTTATTTGATTCGGTGGGCAACTTGACTAAATCTGCCAGTTTTGGACATCGTGCAAACACCAAGACGAATGAAGGTCCATCGTGCTTCTCTGCTAATGAGGACACTTTTTATTTATCTCGCACAACTTCAAAAGGCGGTATCGTGAAATTCAATAAAAAAGGTAAGGCGACACTAAAAATTTATATTAAAACAAGAGATACAACAGGCAATTTTGTTGGAGAAGACATATTGCCCTTTGAAAGCGAAGCATACTCATATTGTCACCCAACACTATCCGCAGATGGCAATAGGCTCTATTTTGCATCAAATATGCCTGGTGGTTTTGGTGGCATGGATTTATGGATGACGCGCCGAATGAGAGACGGAAATTGGTCACAACCCATCAACCTTGGACCGCGTGTCAACACATCAAATAATGAAGTGTTTCCTTTTATGTCTGAAAGCGGTGTGCTTTATTTTTCCTCTGATGGTATCACAGGCGGTAAGGGTGGTTATGACTTGTATCGTATCGAAATCGAAAATCGCACATCAAGAGCCTTTCCTATGGGCGATTCGTTTAATACCGAATTTGATGATTTTGGCATTATGTTTTTACCTAAAAGCGATGCAAAAGGCTATTTTTCTTCAAATCGGAAGGGTGGAACAGGTGGCGATGATATTTATGAGTTTGAATTTTAGTAGTCTTTCCATAAAAAACAAGAAAATACTGAGGGGGTATAATTCTCAAAAAAGAGGAACTTGCATGATACAAGCTCCTTTTTTTTTGAGAATTCGGTATTCGGTTATTTGTTATTGGCTAAACGAGTAACGAATATCCGAATACCCCAATACCGAATCAATGAAACTGTGCTGTTTCAGTCGAGTCAGCCATTGCAACTGTTGAAGATCGCCCTTGTTGAACCGTGTTTTGAACGAAATCAAAATACTGCGTACCAACAAATGATTGATGTTTAACAGCCGTAAAACCTTTCGACTGTAAAGCAAATTCACGTTGTTGCAATTCCGAAAAACCTGCCATGCCCCGTTCTTTGTAAGCCAAAGACAGCTCGAACATAGATGTATTGAGTGCATGAAAACCAGCCAATGTGATGAATTGAAATTTATAACCCATCTCTGCAATGCGATCTCGAAATGATTCCATCTCATTGATATTCATGTACTTAGACCAATTGAAAGACGGTGAACAGTTGTACGCCAACATTTTATTTGGATGATAACGATGCACTTCTTGAGCAAATTCACGCGCCATACCTATGTCTGGATTCGACGTTTCCATCCACACCAAATCGGCATAAGGCGCATAAGCGATGCCGCGAGCGATACAGGCTTCGAGACCATTTTGTGTATAGTAAAAACCTTCATTTGTCCGTTCACCTGTCAGAAAACGTTGGTCACGGTCATCAATATCGCTGGTAATCAAATTCGCAGCTTCTGCGTCGGTTCGAGCAATGATAAGGGTTGAAACGCCCATCGCATCAGCTGCCAAACGTGCTGCAACGAGTTTACCAATTGCTTCTTGCGTCGGCACAAGCACTTTGCCACCCAAATGACCACATTTTTTAGCACTTGACAATTGGTCTTCAAAATGAACACCCGCCGCACCCGCTTCAATCATGTCGCGCATGAGTTCGTAAGCATTCAAATTGCCGCCAAAACCCGCTTCTGCATCTGCAATAATCGGTGCAAACCAATCAATATTGCCTTCGCCCGAGACGCTTTGAATTTGGTCGCGGCGCATAAAAGCATTGTTGATACGGCGAACAACCATCGGCACAGAGTTCGCAGGGTACAAAGATTGGTCAGGATACATTTGACCAGACAAGTTGGCATCAGCCGCCACTTGCCAGCCGCTTAGGTAAATGGCTTCCAAACCCGCTTGGATTTCTTGAATCGCTTGGTTGCCCGTGAGCGCGCCAAGTGCGCCCACATACGGTTGGTTGTTGAGTTTATGCCACAATTTTTCTGCGCCACGACGGGCAACTGTGTACTCAATGTCAAGGCTGCCACGCAATTTTACGACTTCCTCCGCTGAGTAAGGACGTGTGATATTGCGCCAGCGTGGGTTTGTTGACCAATCGTGTTCAACTTGTTCAATTCTACTTTTTGTCGTTGTCATAATTATTAGGTTTTATTTTGGTTAGGACCAAAAAAGTGTTGAAAAATTTAAGTATTAATGTGAAAATTTATTTATAAAACATAGTCAATCAATTATTTCGTAAGCAGGCATTGTCAAAAAGTCAGTGAAATCCTCGTTGCGTACTAAGTCATCAAAAAGCGCAACAGCTTGTTCAAATGTGCCGTTTTTATAAGCGGCTTCACCTACATAAGCCTTGATTTTTTCTAATTCTTCTGGTAAAAATTGACGATATAAAGCAAGCGTTACTGTCCGTCCGTCGTCGAGTTTCGATTTATTTTTAATCCATTGCCACACCTGCGTTCGTGAAATTTCAGCCGTTGCCGCGTCTTCCATGAGGTTGTAAATGGCAGCCGCCCCGTTGCCCCGCAACCACGATTCGATGTACAAAATGCCCACATTGATATTGTGGCGGAGCCCCCACTCAGTAATTGAGTCTTTTGGCGCAGCTAAAAGGTCGGCGGCGGTGCAATTAAAATCGTCGCGTTGCCTTGACATTTGATTCGGTGTAGGCATTTTTTCGTTAAAAATATTCATTGCTAAAGAAACCAAGCCTGGGTGAGCAACCCAAGTGCCATCGTGCCCAATGGTCACTTCACGCAATTTGTCTTGTCTCACTTTTTCCATCGCCGCCTCATTTGCTGCCACATCTGATTTGATGGGAATGAAAGCAGCCATGCCGCCAATGGCAGGAGCGTTGCGCTTATGACACGTTTTGACGACGAGCTGCGCATAATTTGACATAAAAGGTGAAGCCATCGTCACTTTTGAACGGTCGGGCAAAACGTAATGCGCTCCGAGATTGCGTAGTTTTTTGGAATAACTAAAAATATAATCCCAACGACCGCAATTTAAGCCTGCTGAATGGTCTCGAAGTTCGTACAAAATTTCATCGAGTTCAAAGGTAGCGAGTATCGTTTCGATCAAAACCGTAGCTTTTATTGTTTTAGTTGCGATACCCACATACCGTTGTGCAAAAACAAAAACATCGTTCCACAACCGCGCTTCCAAGTGACTTTCTATTTTTGGCAAATAAAAATATGGAGCTGTACCATTGTCCATCAATTGTTTATAATTATGAAAAAAGTATAAACCAAAATCACACAACGAGCCACTCATCTCCTCACCATGAACGGTTATATGTTTTTCATTCAAATGCCATCCACGCGGGCGTACCAAAAGTGTTGCTACTGAGGGGTTGAGTTTATACACTTTTCCTTTCTCATTTTGGAACGTAATGGTGCGGTTTATGGCATCGCGTAAGTTGATTTGCCCTTGTATATTGTTGCTCCATGAAGGCGTATTCGAATCTTCAAAATCAGCCATAAACATTTTTGCACCTGAATTCAAGGCGTTTATGACCATTTTGCGCTCTACGGGTCCAGTGATCTCTACGCGGCGATCTTGCAAATCTTTCGGCAGTGGCGCAATCGTCCATTTACAATCGCGTATATATTTTGTTTCTCTTAAAAAATCAGGTAATTCACCATTGTCAATACGAGTTTGTCGCTCTTCTCTCGCTTTCAAAAGCGACAATCGGCGTGAATTGAAACGGATATGCAATTCGCGTAAAAATTCCAAAGCTTCAGGTGTGAGTATTTCAGCATACCCCTCAGTAAAATCGCCTGTTATGCGCATATTAAGCGGTGTTCTAAAATCTGTTTCTTTTCTATTTTCAGTTAATGTCAGCATGATGTAAAAATTGATAGGTGATAAAAATCTGGTTTTATTTGTGAGTCAAAACTTCTTTCTGATTGTTGATAAAACAAAGATAGCCGATTATTCGTAATTAGCGAATTTATCGCTAAAATAAATTTATCCGCAAATATTAAATTACACCCAATTCAAATGGAATATTTTATTTTAAAATACTGATTATCAAGTATTTAAAATGGTCTTTATTATGATTCTCAAAGCAAAATAATACGCAAAAAATTAAAATAAATTTTCAAAAAGACTGATTTTTTTGAAAAAATGAATAAACCCAATCACCTTTAAGACGTAAACAGCATCGTTGACATTCGTAGATTCTGTTAAAACTTGTTGCCTATTTATCCAAAAATATACCCTCCTTTGTGCTTCTTTTCAGTAGCTTCGAAATCAATCAATATATGAAATCACCTTCACGTAGCCGCTTTCTATTGGGCGTTGGCATCCTCGTTTTAGCCAATGTTGGGTTTTCCTCAAAAGCCGTTATCATCAAACTGATGTATCGCTATCATGTGGACACCATTTCTGTCATTGCTTTGCGGATGCTTATTTCTTTACCGTTTTACGTCGTTATTGCTTTTTGGCTCAATCGGCGAGAGCGCAATGTGCGGTTGACTATGCGAGAATGGTTGGCAGTGAGTGGCTTGGGGATTTTGAGCTATTATGTATCGAGTATGCTTGATTTTTTGGGTTTACAATACGTGACAGCTGGCGTTGAACGCTTGACGCTTTATTTATATCCTACCATCGTCTTGATTTTATCTGCCGTTTTTTTTAAAAAGAAAATTACCCCCCCTCAGTATATTGCCCTCGGATTGACCTATTTGGGTGTTATAATGGCTTTTGTCGCTGAAAATGGCGTTGGCGAGCAGCAAAACGCCTGGTTAGGCGGGGCATTGGTTTTCTCCGCAGCGTGTACATATTCCGTTTATGTCGTTTTGACGGGCGAATATGTACATAAAATCGGCTCTGCAAAATTCACGTGTTATGCCATGATGGCGGCGACGATACCCGCAATTATCCAATCAACTATCCACAATCAAATGGATATTTTCAACTATCCCGCACCCGTTTACACCCTCGCGATGTGGATGGTTTTGATTGCTACGGTCATTCCTACTTTTCTTATCGTCGAAGGCATTCGCCTTGTCGGAGCGAACAATTCAGGCATTATTGGAGCTGTTGGACCCGTTTCAATGATTGTTTTAGCTAATGTATATTTGGATGAAAAAGTAACGATTATGCAATTATTCGGCACTGCTATTGTCTTGGCGGGTGTCTTTTTGATTACTTGGAAAGGGAAAGGATGAATGTATTGTTGTATTGTTGTCGGACGACAACAATACAACAATACATTCATTTTTTATCCAAACGTTTATACAGCAAATCAAAAGTTGTTACCCAAGTTTTTTCATCATCAAGTGATTGCTCACCTAATTGGCGAACTTCATTATCGCCTAATTTGAAAAAAGTCATACGAGCAACTGCCGTTTTGCCATTAGCCGTTTTGAAAGGTCGTGTGCGCTCAAAACGCAAACAAATTTCAGCGTCAATCCAAACACCATTTATGTATTCAGTCAATTGACCTGAATCATCTACCCACGTTTGTTGCCAATCCGTACCGTTGAAAGTATTGAAAGATTTGCCCGATTTACCAGAGCTATTTGTCCAATTTTCAAGCAAAACGCAGCGGTCTAATATCTTTTCAATTTTACTTTTACCAGCCAATTGACCGTTTTTTGCAAATACTTCCCATTCGCCAATCCAGAAATCGAATTGCCCATACTGAGGGGTGTACCAACAAGGATGTGCGTTCCGCCTAACAATATCGAGACTTGCTTTAAAAGCCGATTCATTCTGTAAATCAATGAAATCGGGGTCAGATTCTAAGGTTTTATCCTGCGCATAACCTGTTTTTGCTAAGGTTTTGAGCCAATAGAGTGCACTATCCCGTTGTTGCATTTTAGAAAAAGCGGCGGCAATATTGTACATCGCAGTCGTATTTGTCGGCACGATTTCAAGCGTTCGACGGTAGTTAACAATGCTTTTTGCATAGTCATTGAGTTGATGATAGGCATAAGCGGCGCGAAAAAACGTGATGCCTACTGAGGGGTTCGGGTTTGCTATATTGATAGCATCATAAGTTGTCGAAGCCGCTTTCCAATCTTTTGCGTTGAAAAGAGAATCGGCTGTTGCCCTCAAAGCAGTTTGAGCGTCTGTTGGATAAATACTAAGCAATAAAATGGTTGAAATGACTGCAAGGCTTTTTTTCATGATTTGTAAAACAGTTTAGATGTGAAAAGTAAATTTGACAAAATTTTGTATAAAATTCAACATCTTATTCTATATTTAGGATTAAAATTTAAGATTCTTCTTTTATAAAAAAACAATATGCAAAACTTTATACGCCGTTGGCGAGCCACTTGGCAGCCCGATATGTATCACGGTTGGGGACGTTCTCAGCGTTATTTTGAGGGGTGGTACTTTAAAATCGTTGATGCTAATGAGGGGTCTGCTTTCGCATTTATTCCGGGTATTTCGATGGGTCAAAAAGGTGAACAACATGCCTTTATACAAGTCCTAGATGGCAAGCGGTGTACATCAGAATACGTACGATTTGATGCCGAAGCGTTTAAACCATCTGATGAAAATTTTGATATACAACTGGGTGGCAATCAATTCTCTACAAAAAAAATGACGATTCATTTGCCTAATATCAAAGGACAACTGACTTTTGAAAATACAATACCTTGGCCTAAAATGTTGGGTGCACCCGGCATCATGGGTTGGTACTCTTTTGTTCCGTTTATGGAGTGTTATCACGGCATTGTAAGCCTCAATCATAGCATAACAGGCAGTTTAAATATCAATGGTCAAGACGTTGATTTCACCGGCGGTAAGGGTTATATTGAAAAAGATTGGGGCGAATCATTTCCGCGTGGTTGGATTTGGTTGCAAACAAATCATTTTGAAGATGAGAATATCTCATTAATTGCATCAGTGGCGCGCATTCCGTTTTTGGGCAGTCATTTTATTGGCTA
>JANMJN010000721.1:0-3089 GCA_031371355.1 Saprospiraceae bacterium | reverse complement strand
AATTTTGCAATGGTTGGCAGCTTTTCTGTCAAATACGCACCCAATTCCTGACCAATAACAGGCGGCGCTTTACGGGCAGTTTTAGCAAAATTGAAGACGGTAACGGTATAGTCGCCTTCAAATTCCTTGCGTGTAGAGCTGCAAATCACTTCATTTGCAGCGATTTCGACTTGATAAAGTTCAGATACCGCTTGTTTTACGGCATTTTGGATAATAGAAACGATAGACATAATTTTAATAATTATGAATTATGAATTATGAATTATGAATAGCGAGACAATCGCATCACTCATACACATAATGTATAACTCCATTTTGAGCCGCAAAAGTAACAGATTTGCTTTAATAGTTGATAGATTATAGTAGATAGTTGATAGCTACAACTAACCATTATCAACTATCCACTATAAACTGCTTAATTCCAGTCGCAGTGGTTTGGGTAGCGACTGAACGATGAGGTCATAACTGTGGTCAACCAATTCTTTGATAATCTTTTCGTCCAAACCGCGTTCACAATAAACAGTATTCCAATGTTTTTTATTCATGTGGTAACCAGGGAAGATGTGGTCGGGGTATTTTTCACGTAATTCTATGGCAAAATCGGGATCGCATTTTAGGTTTATGCGACATTCAATGATGTCAAGACTTATCAAACCATATATTTTTCCCATCACCCGAAATACAAGCGTATCAGGTCCAAACGGTGTATCTTCCGTAGCCGCTTTTTTAGAAAGGCAATAAAGTCGTAAGGCTTCAATATTCATAATAGTTTGGATTTAAGAAAGTGGATAAAACGACTTCAAAAAACCATAAATCATTGCTTCTCAACCTTTTGTTGTGCATCTGAAATTACATCTCTGATAGCCCCACGCGTGCCCATTAAAACATCGCCTTTGGTACGATAAAAAACCGTGTCTGGCAATTTACCATGCATTTTTTTGATAATTTGTAGAGAATCAACAAGCTTTGACTCTAAATTGTCAAAACCAACGACTTCTCCACCTATCGTGATAGTACCAGTGGAATCTACAACGATGACCAATGAATCTGTAGAAACAGTTGTAGTCGTACTTTTTAAAGTGGTCGAATCCATATGAACACCAGTGTTTTCAATAGATTTTGGTGCTTCTGTACAAGAAAATAGACTAACAACGGTTAAAAATAGGATTACTTTTTTCATTTTGATATTTTTAATTTTATTTAATTTACTCATCGGGTCACACTGATATCGCCTCGATAACGCTGCATAGAGCCGTCTTTTTGCTCTAATTCTACATAAAAAGCATACACGTCATTCGGAACAGGCTTTCCATTGACCAACCCATCCCAGCCCAATTTTTCATTATTGGGTTCAAAATTTGTTCTTGTAAACATCAATACCCCCCAGCGATTATAAATGGATAATATGAGTACTTGTTTAATACAAGGTGCTGTAAATACCGTAAAATAATCATTTCTACCATCATCATTGGGGCTAAAAGCATTGGGAATATAAACGCCTACACACGTTTTGACATTCACAACAATATCATCTGAGCGAATACAGCCATTGACCGTATCTCGTGCTTCAAGTTCATAAACAGTCGTCGTTTTAGGCGAAACGATGGGGTTTAAACAGGACTTACACGGTACTGCTGAGGAGGGTCGCCAAGACAAAACAACACCTTTTGTCGATGTTACTGAGGGGTTCAATTTGACGCTGTCACCTCGTTCAATTGTTACATCGTCGCCAAAACTGACCCTCAAATCAGCCGTTATAACATTCAAAGTGATATAGGCATCGCAAGTTGTATTTGTCGCAGGAATCGTATCGCGGTAAGTACCCGCTTTTGTGATGATTCGACCATTAATTTTTAAAGTATCGCCATTACAGAGCGTAATATTGCGTGTTTCGGAAGTAGGTGCTTGGGTTCGGGCAGTGATGATGAGCACGCTGTCGCAAAGTGGTAAGTTGCGGCGAATCGTGTCTCGAAAATTACCCGCTTTTGTATAGGCTTTTCCATTGATAATCACACCTTTGCCTTCACAAAAGAAAGTATCAATGGCTCTGCTTGGCAAAGTATTACATTGAGCTAAAAGGTCATTATTAAGCCAAATACAAAGGCTAAGAACCGTTAAAGCCTGAAAAATTTTCATGTTTCTTTTTTTATTTATAATAGAATTTTGATTAATGAAATGTGGCACCAAGATAGAGCATTTTCATAGAAAACGACTTCAATAGCTTATTTGGGTACATAATTCAACACTATTCTTTCAACTATCAAATAGGATGCCCTTAGAAACTAAAGGCCAAACGAATGGTTCATACTGAGGGGTGTTGAATTTATATTCAACATTCTCTATCATTCATACGGAGCATTTATAAACAACGTTGTAAATTGTGTTTCATTTTATTAAATAAAAATCCATATTCAATGAAGTTTATCTGTATTTCTACTTTTATGCTCATGGTTTTTAGCTGCACACCGCCTGCACCTAAACCTGATGCGACAATGGCTATTGCTACTGCCACAACACCCGATTCCGTTACAACAAAAACCGAGTCTATCTTATGCCAAGAAAAAGGCAAATTGATAGAAAAATTTGAGCAAAATAACGCCGTTTTTGAGCGTTTGAGCAATGAAAAAAAAGAGTTAGAATGGTTGAAAATTACGACAAAAGACGGCAAATGCACCATTTTGGACGACATCAAACAAGCGAATCACTATTCTGTTCAGTTTGAAGACTGGGACAAAGATGGATTCAAAGACCGCATCGATGCTTGGAAATGGGATTACAGCGTCAGTCTTTTTGACAAAACAAAGAATGATTTTTCAAGGCACATCAATGGACGTTTTAATGGCGACCAATGGGGTTTTGATAAATCTAAGAACCTGAAATTTCAGTTTTTAGAAAATAAAATGGGTGGTATTTATGAGTTGTATCAATTGAATGGTGCAGAAAAAACCGTCTATTCTGAAATTAATATCTTAAATTATGAACCTGATGGCAATGGTACTAATAAAATAGAAATCAGAAAAAACATTGTCCGAAAGGATGATGACGTTAATTTTGATACTTTGGCAGTGGATGCTAAACTCTTTGCGGAT
>JANMJN010000712.1:0-2223 GCA_031371355.1 Saprospiraceae bacterium | reverse complement strand
GGTATATCATTTTGTTCTTCCACTTTTCGCCACTATTAGGTGTTAAATTTCCACTTCTTACCACAACCATCTTTTTTTAACATAAAAGAATGACAGCTTCACAAAAGCCGTCATTTTTTTATGTTTTTTAAGAGCCATTGTGAAAAATAGACCTCTCCGTTTCAGGAACATTTAATAAAATTTTGAGGAACACAATAAAAATTGCAATTGATTTAGATTTTTTTTTCAACGATAAAAAATTGTATAACTTATAAAACACTGAATGTCAGTACATTGTTCAAAATGTGGAAATGTGGATAAGTTTTTTTGAAAAAATAAGTGGGAAAATGTGGGTAAATGTGGGAAAATGGTCTTACTTTTGAACCATAAAGCAGCAGTCAAACAACAATCAATAGATTTTACAATAAATTATGCTGGTTGAAGTGAGACTATTAATCAACTAAAAAATGCTCAACCTACGTGGAGAATATGATTGTTCGATGGATGCTAAAGGACGCATTCGGTTGCCTTCGTCACTTTTAAAGAAATTAGGCGAGCGTGATAACTTTCATTTTGTCTTGAATAAGGGTTTTGAAAAGCATTTGACGCTTTATCCTATTGAAGTTTGGGAGGCTACGGTAAAAGAATTTGAGAAACTTAATGCTTACGACAACGATACACGACAATTTCTTCGCCGATTTCATAATGGCGCGACAGATATTGAAATGGATGATCAAATGCGCATTCTCGTTCCCAAAAGGCTCTGTGAATTCGCCGGATTAGAAAAAGAAGTTATTTTAAACGCCTATGGCGATAAGATTGAAATTTGGGAAGCTACGGCGTATGAAGACATGATGAATGGCGGCGATACGACGATGGCAGAATTAGCCCAGAAAGTTTTGGGTAACCGAAGCGAATAATTCTATCAACCAAAATTTTTGCACACAAAACCACAATTGTTTTTTTCTTACACACACAAACAAATTAGTACACACACCTCACACTGTGAAACACGATATCTTACATTTAATTTTTATCCAATTTTACGAATTCCGAATTTTGTTGATTTCTAATTTTTGAAAAAAAATAGGGAGTCAGTCAGAATCCGGAATTTTTTTTTGAAGGAAAAGCCTACCTTGTCCCACAATTTTTAATATTATGTCAACTTATCATACAACTGTTTTACTTGATGAAGCTGTCAATGCTTTAAACATTCGTCCAGATGGTGTTTATGTTGACGCTACCTTCGGCGGCGGCGGTCATAGCCGTTTGATACTGAGGGGTCTTGGCGACAAAGGTAAACTTGTCGGCTTTGACCAAGACGACGATGTGCGCTCACAAATCATTGTCCACAAGGACTCCTTTGGAGATGATGAACGATTTATATTTCTAAATCATAATTTTAGAGAACTGAAGCGCATGTTGCGCTATACTGGTATTCGTCGTGTTGATGGTATTTTAGCGGATTTGGGTGTCTCATCTCATCAGTTTGACGAGGCTGATCGTGGCTTTTCTTATCGCTTTGATGCCCCTTTGGACATGCGAATGAATCAAGCGGAAGGCACGACTGCTGCACAGATTTTGAACACCTATACGTCTGAAAATTTGCAAAAACTATTGAGTGAATATGGTGAAGTGCGCAATGCTCGCACATTGTCAAATGCCCTCGTTGCGGCTCGCGTTGGCAAATCTTATTACAATATCAGTGACCTTTTGGCTGTAAGCGACCCCCTCAGTATGGGTGATAAAATACGTTATCGGTCACAAGTTTTTCAGGCTTTGCGTATGGAAGTGAATGACGAAATCGGTGCTTTGAAAGATTTTTTGCAACAAAGCTTGGAGGTTTTATCTGCCGGTGGACGTTTAGTTGTCATTACTTTTCATTCAATTGAAGACCGAATTGTGAAAAATTTTATGAAAAGTGGTAACTTCGTCGGTGAGTTAGAATCTGATTTTTATGGAAACATCACGCGTCCATTTACATTGATAACTAAAAAGCCGATTGAACCTTCAGCTGAAGAAATAAGGAATAATCCACGTTCTCGTTCTTCAAAATTAAGGATTGCTGAAAAGAATTAAAAATAAAATTGTTTAATTTTAAATTAAAACAATATGGCACGTCCACTAAAAGACTATACGCATTTAGGAACAATGATGTCAGATTGGGTATTTGGCAACATACCATTTGTGTTTTTTTTATTTTTTATTAGTTTAATTTATATCGCTAATTCAAACTTTGCGGAT
>JANMJN010000709.1:0-2599 GCA_031371355.1 Saprospiraceae bacterium | reverse complement strand
ATCCAAGCCTTCTTTTGAGAATTTTACAGTGGTTGAGTCCTTGCGTGGGGTACTGTCGAGTGCCACAAGCGAAGCTGGTGTTGCCGTGATAATACGCGGCTGAATGGGCACAGGTTTTTCCTTTTGAATGATAGAATCAGGCTTTTGAGCTTTGATAGTTGTGGCACAAAAGAAAAAAACTATGATAATGATATGCAAATGATGTTTCAAGGTCGAAAATCTGCTTATTTTTGCGTCCGAGACTGTTTAATGGATAATGGATAATGGATAATGGATAATTTTACTGAAAATTATCCATTATCCATTATCCATTATCCATTATCCAATTCTTTCGTCGTTTAAATGAAAAATACACATCTATGATAAATAGAAAAACAATTGTTTACTGTCTTGTCCTAACGCCGCTTTTAAGTCTCTTGCCGCTTTTAAAATCGGATAAGTCGGTTTTTAACGAAAAATTAACGCCAGAACAGCCTACAATTGATTCGGCGGGCAAAGTTACAATCCCTGACGACAATGCAGATAAAGATTATCGGATAAATAAAGTTGTTATTGATGCGGGTCATGGCGGGTACGATACGGGCTGCCATTCGTATGGTGGTGTTGAAAGTAAAAACACCCTCGCGATGGCTTTGAAATTGGGTCAAAAAATCAAGGATAATTTCCCTTCGATTGAGGTCATTTATACACGCGATAAAGACGTGTTTATCGAGTTGCACCGTCGCGCCCAAATTGCAAACAATGCCAAAGCCGACCTCTTTATTTCGATTCATTGCAATTCGACGGATGAAAACAGTGGCGCGCAGGGTACGGAGACTTACGTATTGGGTATGCACAAAAAGGAGAGCAATTTTGAGGTCGCAAGGCGGGAAAATGCATCTATTTTGCTTGAATCCGACTATAAAGAGCAGTATGATGGCTTCGACCCGAATTCTACAGAGGCATATATTATTTTCAGTTTATTCCAAAATGCCTATCTCGATAAGTCCATTTTGTTTGCAAAATACATTGAAGAGAGCTTTCGTTCGAATGCAGGGCGCAAGTCTTTTGGTGTCAAACAAGCGGGTTTTATTGTTTTGAAAGAAACAGCGATGCCAAGTGTGCTTGTTGAAACAGGTTTCTTGAACCATCCGAACGAAGGGGCGTTTATTAGTAGTCCTTCAGGTCAAGCGACGATTGCGGAGTCTATTTATTTAGCGTTTCAAAAATATAAAACAGCGGTCGAAACGAGAAGTGTAACGCCGGTAAATGTCTCAAATACAAATTTAGATACAAATTTAAGTACAAATTTAACCACAACTTCAAATTCAAATACTGAGGGGGTCGTTTTCAAAATTCAACTCGCATCAGGCAGTTTAGATTTAAGCGGAACACCACGTTGGAAAAATATGCCTAACCTTGAAGTGATAAAAGATGGTCTTGTTTTCAAATATTTTAAGACGGGTTTCGACACATATAATGATGCGTCTCAAGATTTGAAACGTTTAAGAGCCAATGGATTTTCAGATGCTTTTATTGTTGCCTATAAGAATGGTAAACGTGTGAATCTTGATGAAATAAAAAAATCTTAAAAAATTCGTCTAATTTTGCGTCGCAAATCAGGATAATGAATTCGTGATGAAGTTAAAATTATTTCAATATAGTATAAATTTGTTTTTGAATTTATTGTAAAAATTTGATTATCAACAACTTGCAATATTTTTTATTTGTCATTCAGCATTCATTATTATTTATGGTGTCATTTTTGAATATATAAAACGCAATCAAAGTAACCGATTAAAGGAAACTTAAAAAATAAAAATGAAAATTTCAAACGAAGCAAAAATTGGTCTTCTCGCAGTCGTCACTGTTGTTTTGTCTATTTGGGGCTATAAATTCCTTAAAGGTCAAAACCTACTCGACCGTACGCTCACTCTAAATGCAGACTTTATTGATGCCAAGCAAATCAATAAATCTGCACCTATTTATTTTCGCGGTGTACAAATAGGAACAGTTAAAGAAATTATTTTTAAACCCGACAATGGCACAAAAGCAACTCTTGTATTGAACATCAAACAGAACCCAGGTATTCCTAAAGATGCGATTGCCGTCCTTTTTTCAAATGGCGTTTTGAGTGGTATGGCGATGAATCTGGAATTTAACAAAACCTGTTCGGGTGAGGATTGTGCTGAAAATGGCGATTATATCAATGGCAGAACAATGTCCGCACTTGAATCTATGATTGGTAAACCAGAAGAATTTGACGCATATATCAGCAAAATTACCAAAGGGATGAATGCCGTTTTTGATACATTAGGCAATGCGATTAAAGAACCAGATAGTGAAATGGGAAAAAGTCTAAGAGATATTCAAGCAACATTAATAAATTTACGAGCATCAACAGCTGCGTTGAATAAACTCATGGCTGCTTCGGCGGGTACATTGTCGGCTTCGATGAAAAATGTAGAAGGTATTACTTCGAATTTGAATGCAAACAATGATAAAATCAATAGTTTATTGACGAATTTGAACGATGTGACGGGTAAGGCGAATACCATTGATTTCTCTAAAATCAATACCGCTACTGAGGGTGTCAGTCAGAGCATAGAAGAATTGAAAA
>JANMJN010000950.1:0-2329 GCA_031371355.1 Saprospiraceae bacterium | reverse complement strand
CGGTTATGACTTCTTGATAAGTCACTTCTATATCTTTGTATATTCTAAATTTTTCCATTTAATCCTTTTTCAAATCTTTCTCTATATGAGCAACATATTCTACGGACACGTCATTGTCCTCTGCTATTTCATCAATACTTAATTTTCCTCTGATTAAACCTTTTTTGATGGCTTCGTCTTTTACCCTTCTTCCTGCCGATTCTTCAATAACAGCAACAGTCGCTTTTCGCATCTCTTGAATTTTGGCTTCTGCCATTTGTTCAGGGTCAATATTATCCAATTCTGCCAATTGAGCAGCTTTGACAATGGCAGGTTTTTTTGTGTTAATTTTGGGGTCTTCAGGATGTTGCATGGATTGAATGATTAAATCCAACCAATCACGTATTTCGGGCGGTGTATCATCATCTACATTTGTTGTATTTAAAATCACCATTTTGTGATTATACATATCTCTGATGTTCCCATTTATTGTTCGTGGATTAACATCTGTTATCAAAACATCATCTTTTATCGGTTTACCATTTTTGTCACTAATGCGATAAGCAGCCGTCACGACGACAATGATATAAACATCTTTTGCAAACACATAAGTCTTGCTGCTGCGTTGCATATCAATCAAATTGCCAATAAAATAATGTGTAAAACGGTCTAATGAATAATCGTAATCTACTTTTTGAATTTCAACAACGGTTCTGTTCTCTTTATCTTCTGCAAATAAATCCATTCGAAATTTGATAGCACTGACCTTCGGTAGAATAACCTTTTCGGTCTCTACTTTTGTTATGTTCATATCAAGCCCTAAAACATCTTTTACAAACGCTTTAAACACTTCAACATCGGTGAAGACTTTTTTAAAATGGACTTCATTATCTAAATTTGCTAACATCGTATATTTGGTTCTAAATTGATTAATAATGTACAAATATACATCGAAAAAGCCGCATTATGCCAATTCTTTATCAATTTTTTATTTTAAGCCCCCTCAGTACAAAAACCCAAAAAAGTCTTGCAAACCCACCGTTTTGCAAGACTTGATTTGATTATTCATTTTCTGTTTTCAATCGAATAGAAATCCGACCTAAATTTCAGCAATATCTTCATACAAAGCCATATATTGGTTTGTTGCATATTCCCAAGAATTATCAATTTTCATGATGCTGCGGCGCAATGCCATGAATCCCTTTTTGTTGTCCCACCAAAGGCGCATAGACCTATGGAGCGCATTCATGGCATCATTAATTGTAAAATTGTCGAATCGGATGCCCGAACCGCCTGTGGGCGACGAAATATCTATGACAGTATCGCGCAATCCACCTGTACTGCGCACGATTGGCACTGTACCATAACGCAAAGAATACATCTGGTTGAGACCACAAGGTTCAACACGACTCGGCATGATAAGAAAATCGGAACCGGCATAAAGTTGGTGCGACACAGCCTCATTGTAGTCAATCATGACACCCATTTGTTCTGGATATTGGAAAGCCAAACGCGCTAAGGCATCTGTTACTGCTGGGTCACCAGTGCCTAAGAAAAGAAAATTGGCACCACCGCCCATGGCGAGATAGCGGCTGTACATTTCAGGTAAAAGGTCTGCGCCTTTTTCACCCACTGCGCGTCCAATAAACGTGATAATTGGCAATTTAGGATTGACATTGAACATCCGAATCAAAGCTTCTCTGTTTCTATCTTTGAAACCATCCACGTCATCACCGATTAAATTGTAGGAAAGCATCGGGTCGGTTGCAGGGTCCCAAACTTGTGCATCTATGCCATTGAGTATGCCTGCTGATTTATGGGCTTCACTGTTTATCAACCACTCCAAACCACCGCTATTGGCTTTCAATTCTTCGAGATAACCCAACGAAACGGTCGTAAATCGCCAAGCGCATTTGATAGCCGAAGCCATCGGATTGATCGTTTCCTGCCAATCGAGCAAGCCTACCGCTTCGGCGCGATAAGAGGGCATTATGCCATTTTGTTTCCAGCTAAATGCTCCTTGATATTGACCATTGTGGATGGTAAAGACGGTCGGAATATCTGCAAGTACTTCATATTCAGGGCAATATTGAATCATAAAAGGCAATAATCCTGTATGGTGGTCATGACAATGCAACACCTTAGGTTTAACAAGCATACCCATGACCCAATGGATGACAGCTTGTTGAAACAGTAAGGAACGTTGGTCTTCATCGGTGAATCCTATGCCAGTGGCATCTGTGTAAATGCCCGATCTATCGAAATACTGAGGTGCATTGACCACATACAAATCATAACCTAATGTATCGTTCAAACATTTTTCGATGGCGTAGGGTTGCCATTCCCAACC
>JANMJN010000675.1:0-6082 GCA_031371355.1 Saprospiraceae bacterium | reverse complement strand
TAGGAATAGTCTGTACGCGATTCTGAAAAATGAATCTGCAACTAAAATGTGCTTTTAAAATGGACATAACATGTTTAGGTTGCCTTTTGAGTAAAAAATTTACACCTGCAATGCCATCTAACAAAAGACGTGTCGGAATTAACCACAACAATTTAGTTGCAGATTCATTTTTCAGAATCGCGTACAGACTATTCCTAAAATTCAAGTAGGTTTTGCGTGGGCTTAAATAGTCCATTGTGCCGCCCCCAACGTGTCTAACGACACCTTTGGGTTGCACCATAACCTTATACCCTGCCCTTTTCATGCGCCAACAGATGTCAATTTCCTCCATGTGCGCCCAAAAATCTTCATCAAAACCACCGAAACGATGCCACAAATCGGCTCTTACGACCATTGCCGCACCCGAAGCCCAAAAAATTTCAGCTTCATCGTCGTACTGTTTGCGGTCTTTTTCAATGGTATCGAAGACACGACCCCTACTGAACGGATAGCCCAAAGCGTCCATCCAACCGCCACACGCACCTGCGTACTCAAATTTTCGTTTTTTGTTATAACTCAAAATCTTAGGCTGTACCGCCGCAATCGTTTTGTCGGCATCCATCATGGTGATTATGGGCGTTAACCAACCTTGTGAAGTTCGACAATCGGAATTGAGTAATACATAATAATCGTAACCTTCTGGCACATCAACTGTACGCGGGCGCATTTTTTCGTGTTTCAAAGCCTCATTATAGCCTTTTGCGAAACCATAATTTTCTGGCAATTCAATAACGCGCACACGATCAACGCCCATCAAGGCAGGAATACCGTCTAAATTGAGTTCACGCACCGTTTCAACACTGTTATCGGTTGAACCATTATCAGCGACAATGACATCAAAATTGCCATAACGTGAACCGCAAACAGAAGGCAAAAACAGCTTCAAATACTGAGGGGTATTCCAATTCAATATAACTATCGCCACATGGGAAATAAGTTGATTTTCAATGTTTTGTAAGACTTCACGGCTTTCTCTTTCATCATCAGCAAGCTGTATGACAAGGGATTCGAGGCTGTCGAAATAACGGTCTGGGCGTAAAAATTGAACCAATTCGACCTTTATTTTTTGACCATATATATCTTCATTGAAATCAAAAATATTGACCTCAATCGTTACGTTATCATGCTCTTTAAGGACTGGTCTATCACCTCGATACATCATGCCTTTGCGCAATTTTCCGTCGGGCAAATGGACAAAAACCGTATAAATGCCGTGTGGAGGCAGCAGTTTATTTTTTTCTGTTACAGCTATATTTGCCGTTGGAAAGCCAATTTCTTTACCAATTTGTTGTCCTTTGACGACCTCACCTGTAAAACTATAATAATGACCAAGCAGCCTGTTAGCCGACCGAATGTTACCTTTTTCAATCGCTTGCCTAATTTTAGTAGAAGAAACCGCAATTTCGTCAATTACTTGTTTTTCAATTTCTATAACTTCATAGCCAAATTTTGGTGCTAATTTTTGCAAAAGCGCCGTATCCCCTACCCGATTCGCGCCGAAACGATGGTCATAACCAATAACAATATAAGTGGGTCTAAATCTATTATAAAGGAGGTTTTCAATATAGGCTTCTGGTGTTTGTTCCGAAAATCCCTTGGTAAAAGGCACGACAACGACAACGTCAATGCCGTATTTTTCCAACAATTCAACCTTTTCCTCAATGGAATTAAGTAATACAACAGACTTGTCGTTGGGTTGAGCAACAAGGCGTGGATGTGGATGAAAAGTAATGACAACTGATTGACTGTCAATACTTTGCGATAATTGTTTGACACGTTCCAATATACGCTGATGTCCACTGTGGACGCCATCAAATGAACCTATTGTGACAACAGTGTTCTGAAAAACGGGCAAGTCTTCAAGGCTAAAATACACTTTCATAATGGGGGCAAAATTAATATTTTTATTCGGATACTCGGGATTCGGATACTCGTTAATTCGTAATTCGAGTATTCGAGTATTCGGTATTCGGGTATTCGGTATTCGGATACTCGGTATTCGGATACTCGTTAATTCGTGATTCGAATACCCGAATACCCGAATACCCGAATCACGAATACCGGAATTACGAATCAAATGCTTGTTCCAAATCTTCAATCAACCATTCTGGTTCTTCCAGACCGATATAAAAACGGTAAAAATTAAAGGGCAAAGTAGGATTTGCTTTGCCTTCTATGCCATACAATGAACACGTTGGAAAAATCAATGACTCATGACCTCCCCAAGAAACAGCAAACAAAAATCGTTTCAACCGATAGAAAAATGCTTCTGCTTCTTCAATGGTTTTGGCTGTCGTTTCTATTGAAAACAAGCCGCCGCAACCCGACATTTGCTTTTTTGCCAATTCATACTGAGGGGTGTCTTCGAGGAATGGATAGTAGATTTTTTTGACTTTTGCATGCGTTTTAAGCCAGTTTATTATCTTTTTTGCACTTTCATCTGATTTTTTCATCCGCAAAGGTAATGTTCGCAAACCCCTAATAATTAAGTTGGCATCGTGCGGGCTGATGATGGCACCGAGACACATTTGTTCGGTATCAAATATTTTCTGAATCATCTCTTTTGTCGAACACACCACACCTGCAACCACATCTGAATGTCCATTCAGATATTTTGTCGCCGAATGAACCACAATATCAATCCCAAACTCCATCGGTCGTTGAAATATTGGCGAACAGTACGAATTGTCAATGATTGAAACAATGCCATGGCGTTTACAAATTTCGGCACAAGCCTCCAAATCTTGCAGCTCAAAAGTCAACGAATTTGGGCTTTCGAGGTAAAGGATTTTAGTATTGGGTTGGATAACACTTTCAAAATTAGTTGCCTCTTTGCCATCCACAAAAGTGGCAGTGACACCGAAACGTGGCAAAAATCGACGCAACAAAACAATTGTCCATGAATAAGGTGCATTGACACAAACAATATGGTCGCCCGCATTCACATTTGCAATGACAGCTGCTGCAACAGCCGCCGAACCGCTCGCGAAGATGAGTGCATCTTCGGAGGACTCCAAAGCAGCAACTTTTTGCCGCAAAATCTTAACAGTTGGGTTATTACCACGTGTGTAAAGATGTCCACTCAACTCATTTTTAAGCATCGAGCGAAAAACATTGAGGTCTTTGAATGCAAAATTTGAGGACTGAATGACTGGCGTTGACACTGCATTGAAGTAATTTTCACGCTCCTCGCCCAGTTGATAAAGTATTTCTGATAAGTGCATTTATGAAATTTTTCGCCAAGATACTGAGGGGTATCAACTTGTACGTTATTTTTTCAAAAAACGTTGAAAAAGCTATACTCAAGTTAATTTTAGAAAAAATGGCAATATCTGACATAATGAGGCGTTTTGCCAGTTCAAATTAACACAACAATTATTTATTTATATTTTTAAACTTAATTTTTCTTATGAAAAAACTATTTTTCGCAATTTGCTCATTTTTTATCCTTGCTACTGTTTCTTGTAATAAAGATACAAACACACAAGCTACTTTAGAATTGCGTCTCACTGATGGACCGGCAACCTTTGAAGAGGTCAATATTGATGTTCAAGGTGCAGAGGTTCACGTAAACAAAGATACCGCAAGTAGTAGTGGTTGGCAGACACTGGTTATTAAAAAAGGGATTTACAATATTTTGAAATTGAACAACGGCATTGATACCGTTTTAGGTACAACTAAATTGCCTTTGGGCGATATTTCAGAGATTCGTTTAATTCTTGGAGATAATAACACAATCAAAGTTGATGGCAAAGTTTTGCCATTGGTTATACCAAGCAGTGACAAATCGGGCTTGAAATTAAAATTTGAGAAAAAGCTATTGGCAGGTGTTTCATACAAAGTTCTCATGGATTTTGACGCCGCTAAATCTGTCAAAGAAGTCAAAAAAGGAATTGAATACAAAATGAAACCTGTCATTCGACTTATCACAGAAGCCAATAATGGTAGTATTCGAGGTGAAATCGGTACAACAACTTGCAAAACAATTGTTTACGCCATCAATGGTACGGATACTTTGACTTCAACTTATCCTTCATCCACAAACAGGTTTGTGCTTCAAGGGCTTGCTCCTGGCACCTATAAAGTTTCTGTAGCCGCAGAAGGTACAAGTTGCACAAGTAAAACAATGGACAATGTGAAAGTTGAAGTGGGCAAAGTCACCGAAGTCGGTAAAATTCAATTATAAGCAATATCATTCTTAATTGACGGGGTTAATTCTCCACATTGCCCCGTCAATTATTTCTGTTTTCAATAAAAAAATCTGTTCACGCATATTTTGACAACTACACAATATTGATATCAAGCTCTCGTTTTACAAAGGTCAATAACATTGATAAAAACACCGAACTACTACATTATAGACATTGCCTAACTTAGTTTTTAAAAACGCTACCTTTCCCTACATGATTTAACATCTACTTCCGATTTCACTTTTTTATAATCACTTGACATGCAAAACGTGTCAACACCGTAGGTCATTCCACATAAACATTTAAGGCATCACCCGACGACCGATTTAACATTTTTTACTTTACCCAAGACCGATTCCGACTCAAAGCAAAAGGGACGACTATCCACATGATGGATGAGTGCGTCCCTTATTTTTTTGTCAAAACCAAGATTTGACTTTTTAATTTAACTAAAAAGTTAAAAACTTTAACAATTACTTTTGTCACTAATTTGGGTATTTTATTTTTAGGTCTGTTTTTATGGAATCTTCATTTAACTAAAAAGTTAAACTAAAAAACTAATTCTATTTACCGCGATCCTTTTTGTTCATTTTGAACGAAGTGAAAGAATCTAAATAACTCATTATCAGTTGTTTATACAGCTTTTTTTACTTCGCTGAGGATTACAAAAAAAAGTTAAAAACAAAAAAACGCCGCAAACCAATCAAGTCTGCAGCGTTTTTTTGTAATTGTCAAACTTTTATTCCACTATCAACAAATACTTATTCTTCTTACCATTTTCGACCATAACATAACGGTCTTTCAGCAATTGTTCATTGTCCAAAACAAACTCATGTGTCGTGATTTTTACTTTATTGACCGATATGGCGTTATTCTGAATCGCTTTACGTGCCTCCGTTTTTGACTTCAAAATAGTCGTTTTTTCAGCCAGCAAATCTGTGATGTTTATGCCTTCTGTTAATTCTGTTTTTGAAATCGGAAAAGTGTCAATTTCGTCTGCAATCATAGCCAATTCTGCGGCAGTCATACCCCTCAGTATTTCGGCGTCAGATTTGCCAAAAAGGATGTCGCTGACCTTCAAAACTGATTCATAATCGTCTTGTGAATGAACCCGAACAGTCAACTCTTCAGCCAAAATACGTTTCAATTCGCGTGGATTTTCAGCATATTCTGCTTCTAAACCTTCAATTTCTGCTCTTGTTTTCAAGGAAAAATAGCGCATAAACTTTGGTAAATCTCTATCATCGGCATTAATCCAAAATTGGTAAAACTTGTATGGTGAAGTCATTCTGGCATCCAACCAAATATTGCCTTTTTCCGATTTACCAAATTTAGAACCATCGGCTTTAGTCAACAAAGGCGTTGTTATAGCATACGCTTTCTGGTCTAAATTGCGTCGAATAAACTCCGTTCCGGCTGTGATATTACCCCATTGGTCACTACCGCCCATTTGGACAATACAGTTTTCTTGTTGAAACAGGCATTGAAAATCATAGCCTTGCAACAATTGATAACTGAATTCAGTGAACGAAAGCCCTGTTTCAAGTCTTCTTTTAACCGATTCTTTTGACAACATGTAACTGACCGTTATCGTTTTGCCTACGTCACGTAGGAAATCGAGTGCGTTCATGTCTTTATAAAAATCGTAGTTATTGACAAAAATCGCCGCATTTTCGCCTTCAAAATCAAGGAATTTCCGCGCTTGCTCCATTTGAAACGACAAATTATGGTCCAATTCATCACCCGTTTTCAATTGCCGTTCCGCATCTTTTCCTGAAGGGTCGCCAATTCTACCCGTTGCACCACCAAAAAGCACAATGGGTTTATGACCTGATAATTGCCAAAATTTCAGC
>JANMJN010000655.1:0-2715 GCA_031371355.1 Saprospiraceae bacterium | reverse complement strand
TGATGAATTGTTCAATCGTTGTACCTTGTACTTCTGAAAACAGATTCGCCAGATAAGTATAATCATGGCTCAATTTTTCACTTAGATAATTAGAAAAATTGATTTTGATGACATCATCTGTTTCTGTATGATGCACCATTTGAACAATGGTGTTTTTTATTTTTTCAATCAATATGGCTCTTTTATCGTCCATCAATTCAAAACCTGAATCGGCTAAAGCAGTTCTCAATTCATCTCGTTCTGCTGCCGAAATATTTTCCATTATCTCGACTTCCCCCAAATCAACAATGATGAAATGAAGTTCCAATTCTTTTAAAATGCGTTTCACGGCTGCTTTGCAGCGTGCGCTTAACATATATTTGATGTAGAGTTTCACAGTTTTGGTTATTATTTAAGTTGACCACGCAGATAATTAAATTCTGCTCGCGGATTATTTAATACTTCTTTTTTAACTCTAAACCTACAACAATTTTCTCTAAGTTCATACATAATGGGCGCATAGTTATCGAAAACTTGCGCCCATATTGTTGCCTTATTTTGAACAGACATAATCATATTGCCTGTATTGGGTTTGCGATTATTGGTGTGCATGTTATAGTTTGTTTTTTCAGTGCCGATAAATCAGCTTATAAATCAGCTTAAATCACCACAATACAGCACCCATAATTACCTTTTATACTGAGGGGGTACTTCGATTAAGGTTTCTTTTTGTCTGTTTTAGGTTCGGGCTTTGTTTTAAAAGCATCCACGTTTGATTGACTGCCTAGTCCGCTTTTGCTTTCACTTTTGTAGTCAGAGGATTTTTTATTGCTCTGAGATTTGTCAGCGGGTGCTTTTTTGATGTTTTTACTGCCTTTATCCTTGCTCATTTTTCTCTGTTTTAGATTGTGAATGAATTTCCACAATACGAAGGTGAATACTTTGATGCAATAATTCATTACATAATTCTGAATAAAAATTACATAATTCACACATTTTATAACAAACTTTCCGCAAAGTTCAAAACTTGCGGAAAGTTTGTTTTGAAAAAAAACAAGTGATTAAAGGTCGCCGATAATCTTATGCAACTCTTCTTTTGATTTGCCGAGTTTGATTTCGAGTTTACCCATCATTTCATCTTTTTTGCCTTCTGCAAACAGCAAGTCATCATCCGTCAACGTGGCAAATTTTTGTTTAAGTTTACCTTTTTGCTCGTTCCAGTTTCCTTTCAATTCGGTGGTATTCATAATTTTTCAAATTTTTAATTGTGAAAGAATTTTCACAACGGTGCAAAGGTGGGTGTTACTACGACGATAAGTGTTACATGATTTTTTAAATAAATTACATCATTCACACATTGTTAAGGAATTATGAATTATGAATTATTGGAGTAAGAGCGTCTTGCTTTCGTGTGGTGATTCTTCGTAAAAATAGCGGGGTGATTGGTTCAAGAATTTTTGATAAAAACCATACAAAACCGCTTCGTTTACATTCAAAGCAGACGGATTTGTACATGTTTTGCATCTCAACTCCGGGTATTGACCTACTTTAACGCTATTCGCCAAAGCATCCATTTGTTTGCGGGCTGTTTTCAAACCCGTGATGCAATCATGTTGAATGTCTATGGCACTTATATCGAATAAGCCACTGAGTGTAGGCATACTCACAACATAAAGCTTTTCGTATTGTACGACACGACCATAGAGCAGAGTGTCGCCATATTGATTTTTAATTTCATTGTATTGGTTAACAGGATTGTAGCGGATAGTTAAAGATAGGCGGTCTTCATCGCAAGCGATATTCATGTTTTTGCCCAATATTTGGGTTAAATCCACAGATTTGCCTGCCCATGCCTGATTAAAAGCCACCTCTTTTTCTAAGGACTGATTTGTAAAAGTAAACCATGCTGCAACCAGTAAAAGACCGATGGCGATAAAAGAGTTTTTTTTCATTTTACTATTTTTTTATGTAAACAGTAGATAGTAAAGGGGCGTGAGTCGCGTTGTAAATATTTGAAAATCAATCGCATATAAGGCTCTATACACACGGCTATTAACGCGCTACTAATTAAAAATGAGATGTGAAGTTTTTTACTTTGCCAATCTTCTGATTGGCTTTTTCAGTTCGTTCTTTATATTCTTTTGCTAATTCGGTTATCTCCTGTTCCGTTTTATTTTCTATATTGATGACCGCATTGTTGGCAGGCTTGTGAGAAGAAACAAGTTCGTTGACTTTCAGATGCAGGGCGGCGGAAAAGCGGTTAAATTCTTTTTGAATGACAAATAGACTTAAAAAGGTAAGGGAGAGAATAATGTCTCTAATGAATTCCTGAATGTCGTGCATATGAAATACCCGATTACTCAAGAAAAATATGACCATACCTAATGCCAATATAAAAGTGAAAGAGCTGCCGAGTATTGTCGTTGCGACAGCGGTTAGTTTCTCGAAAGTTGTTTCGGTATGCCTATATAAATTTTTCATGATTTTGATTTAAGATGAAATTATTTAGGAGTTATGATGCTAAGTAGTTATGATGAAAAAATAAAAAAGGAAGCGGGAGAGACATAATTACCCCCCCCGCTATTCAAACGTTCATGTATGGATTATAAATTCTGTTAGAACTTATATCCCACAGAAACTTGACCGACTGAATTTTTGCCACTACCCAGAATGACGCGCGCATTATCTTCTGTTATATCTACAAACCCTTGATTGTATCGAAGACCAATCATCAAC
>JANMJN010000622.1:0-8554 GCA_031371355.1 Saprospiraceae bacterium | reverse complement strand
TCTTATTTTTGTTTAAAAATAACGGATATGACGACAATACAAGCACCTTTAAGCAATTTGCAGCTTGAATTAGTTAAATTGTTTCGATATGAACTGCTAGATGAGCAGTTGTTAGAAATTCGCCGCCTTTTAGCGCGGTATTTTGCTCAAAAAGTTATTGATGAGATGTCTCAACTTTGGGAGGAAAGAGGCTGGTCAGACGAGACGATTGAAGGATGGAAAAACGAAAAAATGCGTAGCCGAAAATGATGACAAAGGTTTCAAGGTTTTAAAAGACATTCCTTTCCCAAAGGTTGATGTTATAACGATTGAGCAGTTTCTTGAAGAACTGAAAGGTTTTTAAAGCGACCTTTATTGTTTTTTCTTGTCAAGAAAGAATACACATATATATATGGTGTGAAAATTGCGCTTTACAACCCAAAAATACTGAGGGGTATCTTTTACGCTAAAAATACGTTTTATCCGTTCAAAGTATTACGTTACATTTTTTAAAAACACAAATTGAAAAAATAATGAAATTAAATTTTCAAAAAACTCGTAAAATTTTGATTTTCAGTGCGGTGGCATTGGTTTTTGTAGCAGCTAATCGGCGGACTGATCATGGTAAGTATTTTGAGATTTCAAAAAACATTGAAATTTTCACCAACTTGTACAAAGAACTCAACACGTATTATGTGGATGACCTCGACCCGTCGAAATTGATGCGGACAGGTGTAGATGCGATGTTGAACTCTCTCGACCCTTACACGAATTATATTTCGGAGTCCGATATTGAAGGTTACCGTTATATTACGGAGGGAAAGTACAACGGTGTGGGTGCATCGTTTGACAAAACGGGCGAATATGTGTTTGTAACTGATATTTTTGATGCCTCGCCTTCTCAAAAAGCGGGTTTAAAGGCGGGCGATAAAATAACAGCTGTTGATGGCAAATCGGCTAAGGACAAATCTATTGAAGAAGTGGGCGACGTTTTGAAAGGTGCGCCGGGTACAGATGTCGAGTTGACTATCGCTCGCCCACAGTTAGACGGTTCGGATAAAACATTGAAAATCAAAGTTGTACGCGATGAGGTTTCAGAAAAAAATGTGCCTTACTTTGGTATGCTTAATGATAAAGTCGGTTATATCATTTTGACAACTTTCACACGGGATGCAGGTGAAAACGTTGAAAAGGCGTTTAGAGAGTTGAAAGAAAAGAACCCAAATATGAAGGGTTTGATTTTTGACTTGCGTGGCAATGGCGGTGGTTTGTTGAACGAAGCGGTCAATATTTGTAATATTTGGATTCCAAAAGGCGAGATGGTAGTGACGACACGCGGGAAAGTGGTGGATTGGGACAGAAGTTTCAAAACGCTGAATCCTTCGGCGGACGAACAAATGCCTATCGTGGTTTTGGTAGATAAAGGCACGGCATCGGCATCTGAAATCGTCTCTGGTACTTTGCAAGACTATGACCGCGCGGTGGTTGTTGGACAACGCAGTTATGGCAAAGGTTTGGTGCAAAATGTGCGCGATATTGGCTACAATTCTAAGTTGAAACTGACAACAGCGAAATATTATATTCCAAGCGGTCGCTGTATTCAAGCCGTTAAATATGACAAAGGTACGCCTGTTGAGTTGCCAGATTCTGCACGGGCTAAATTCAAAACGAGAGGTGGACGTGAAGTTTTAGATGGTGGTGGCGTAAAACCTGATGTAGTGTTGGATAAATCTGATGATTTGGGTTTGATGAAAACCTTGAAAGAGAAGTTTTTACTTTTTGACTACGTAACGCTCTACGCTTTAAAAAATCCGACCATAGCTGAACCAGAGAAATTTCAGTTTACAGATTTTGACGATTTCACTTCATTTTTGAGCAAGCGCAATTTTCAGTACGATTCTGAAAGTGAAAAACTTTTGAAAAAGCTAAAAACAGAATCTAAAAAAGAAAAATATGCGACGATTGAAGCGGAATTACAAGCCATAGAATCTAAAATCACGGTTGACAAAAAGAACGATTTGCAAAAACACAAAGCAGAAATCGTTGATGAAATTGAGAAAGAAATTGTTTCACGTTATTATTTTGAAAACGGGTTGATAAAAATTGGCTTACGCAATGACATCGAAATCCAAGAATCTTTAAAATTATTCAACGATTTGACACGTTATAAAACCATTTTGAAAAAATAAATCTTTTATTTCGACAATACGAATCGGCTCAAAGTTACCTTTGAGCCGATTTTTTTATGAAAATACTGAGGGGGGATAAAAAATGAGTTTGATATTAAATATTGAATCCGCAACGGATATATGTTCTATTGCCATAAGTCGTGATGAAAATATAATCGCCTTACGCGAAATAGTGGGCAATAGCCATGCCGAGCAAATGACATTGCTGATAAATGAATGTTTAGAAATCGCTGGAATTACAATCAATGATTTGTCAGCGGTAGCCATTAGCAACGGTCCTGGTTCGTACACAAGCCTGCGCATTGGTGCTTCCACAGCCAAAGGGATTTGTTATGCGCTCGATTTGCCTTTGATAGCGATAGATACGCTTGAATCCTTAGCAATGGCTGCTTTCAACGAAGCCCTTGATGAAAGCGCTTTGTACTGCCCTATGATAGATGCGCGACGAATGGAGGTCTATACAGCTTTGTATAAATTTTCAAAAGAAAAAGGCGGCTTAGAAGAAATTAAACCCATGAGTCCAAAAATAATTGACGAGGATTCTTTTTCAGAATTTTTTGGCAAAAATCAAAAAATCATTTTCTGTGGCAATGGCGCACCTAAATGCCAAGAAACTTTGCTACACCCGGAAGCCCTTTTTTTGCCAATTTCATGTTCGGCACGATATTTAATATTATTAAGTTATAAAAAAATAATAATAAAAGAATTTGTTGATGTGGCATATCACACCCCACAGTATTTGAAAGCACCGAATATTACAAAACCGAAGCAACGCTTGTGAAATAAATGTTATTTGACAAAACAATTTAATTCATTGTGCATTTACATAAAAAATCTAATTTATTGGATTAAATTATATATAAGTGTATGAAATTGATGTCGCTCTCAAAGACATATTTTAATTGCCTTGAATAAAGTTTAAATTTAAATTGGTTTTTTATCGTATAAATAGGCACGGATTTTGTATTATAGGTTATAAAATGCTGTAATTCAATAAAAATTACAGTATGCGAATAAAAAATCAATTAAAAATTTTGACTATTTACAAAAATAGTTTCTATATTAGCCTTTAATTAAACAATAATCAAGATTTAATGTGACAAAAAAGTTGGCACAATTTTTTTATATTAGAAACTAAATTTATTAATGAAACTACACTATTGTCACTTGCACATTGAATTTATTTTATCACCAATTTATTTAATGAACGTAAAATGAGAAAACAGAAGAACGAGACAATCGTCCTTAAAAAGGGGAAAAAGGACATCGAACTCGACTATGCAGAACTCCGCAAAGCCGTATTGGTATTGCGTGCTGTGAATCACAAGCTCCGCCAGCAAATCATCGAACTCTTAGAGGAAAATGAGAAAATGACCGTGACTGATTTGTATATCAAGTTACGACTTGAGCAGTCTGTCGCATCACAACATTTGGCTATCTTACGCCGTGCTGGAGTAGTTGCTACTGAGCGCAACGGCAAATTTATTTATTACCGTGTAGATACTGAACGTATCAATCACATCAGCCGCCTTGTTGAGGAATTAACTGAGAATACAGGTAACTGATAAAAAATTTGCACAAACAAAAATGCTGTAAGTCATTGGCTTACAGCATTTTTTGTTTTTAGGCTCTACCTTTTTTACGGTATTTTTACATAAAAATTTTGAAAAAATACATATATTTCTCATATTTGCTTTTGCAATGAAATTTATTAATTAATCGAGCAAAAACAAGCCCTATGAGAAAAGCGAATATTCAATTCGACAACGCAAGGCTTCAGGTTTCTTCGGACATCCTACGCGCCTTAGCACATCCACTGAGGATGAAAATCCTTGAGTTCATTGATAAGAACAAAACGATTAACGTGAACAAAATCTACAACACGTTGAAATTAGAGCAGTCTATCACAAGTCAGCATCTAAAAATTCTTCGTGCCTCTGGTTTGGTTCATACGCATCGTGAAGGAAAATTCATCCATTACACGATTGACTACCCGAAACTCGTCCTCGCTATGAAAGCGATAGGCGTGTTTTTGGGGAAAGAAAGTGAGCAATAAGTTATAATCCCAATTCCCCCTTTGAACATAGGAAAGCCAAGTACTGCGGTATTTGGCTTTTTTTTTAGTCTTTTTTTAAGGAAAACACATTGAGTACTTTAAATATTTGCCCATCCCATTCTCCGAAAACAGAAATAGAATGCCCGCCACTCATCGCCAATAGTTGCCACAATGCCGTTTCCTCCCCCTCAGTATAGACATACTTGTTTCCCTTGTCAACGAGTAAAAATTTATTTTTATAAAAAACAGGCTTGACAGATGTCAACAAAGCTGGAAATGGTGACAACCAAGGGTTTTGAGCGAGGGCTGTTGAATAAGCCTCTAAGAACGCCGCTATCGTCAGGTAGCCACTGATATGCGTAAAAAGTGGCACGACATCAACCGATTTAAAAGCAACCCGTAGAGGATATGCCGCAGGATAATACACAGCTTCACCGGCATAAGCAATCTCTTTGAGCCACAAAGTGGCAAATTCGCTTGATCCAAAAGAATATTCAAGCAAAAGAACTATTTTTTGCGTGCCTTTCCCTATCAACCATGTTCGACGGCTCGTCAAATTACTCACTTCTGGAGTCGCTACTTGTCCCAGAACGAGCCAATCGTCTTGAATGCCATTATGTTGAAAAAGGTCGCTTGCACGTGTCGTGACACCTGCTTGTGCGAGCAATTCATCTTGGAAAGAGTCAGAAAGATGGTCAAAATGCTGGAATGCTTTTGAGAAAATGTACAATTCTCCCAACTCATTCAACAATTTTTCATGCCATGTATCAGGAAATTGATCGCGGAAAGTTGCCCACGAACGGATGCGTTTCGCTATACTACCGAGTTGCGCATCCACCATCCGCGCCGCAAATTCTTCGAAATAGGAATGGGCGGATAAATCCAATGCAACCAAACCGCCTCGAATGAGATCGAGCAAACGGCTTTGCAACTCGGCATTACCCGCTTGCATACCCATAAAACGCTCTGGACTGACCTTTTCTTTTTCCATGAAAAATGATTGAAAGGCTCAATTTCCTAATTCTTGTTTAAATTTGACAATCATTTTGCGAATTCCTTTTTGAATCTCCTCAAAAGGCAAGGGCTCTTTGGCTGTGTAGATGACCATAAAAGCGAATTTTTTTTTGGAAAGTGTTGGGTTTTCTTGCAAAAAGAGGTACAATTCATGCTTTTGCAAGCGATAAGCCTCACGGAGTCGCCGACGCAATACATTGCGAGCAACAGCGTGTTTGAAGTTTTTTTTTGGAACAGTAAGGGAAAATTGGATAGGCGAACCACTGAATAAATGCGGCGATTTACTGAGGGGGGAGTCCGAAACGACTGGGAGAGAATCCATTTCCAAATAAACGAGCCGCAAAGGATAACAACTGAACGATTGCCCTTTTTTGAAGAGTTGCGAAATGACTTTTTCGCTTTTAAGGCGTTCAGTGCGGTGGAAACGGAAATCCATTTTTTTTAAAATGATGAACTATGAATGATGAGTGATGAATTACTAAGTGGAAAGCCATAATAATTATTCATCATTCATCATTCACCATTCATAATTATTTCAAGCGTTTTTCGTCAGAAACCGTTAGTTTCCAACGACCTTGAGCGCGGCGGCGTGCCAACACTCTGCGACCGTTTTTAGATTCCATACGAGTACGGAAGCCGTGCTTGTTTGCACGTTTGCGGCGTGATGGTTGAAATGTTCTTTTCATCGTATTTCGATTTTAATTTTTTAAACTTGCGAATGAATTACATCGTTTTTCGACAGGTCGTTGAAAAAGCGGTGCAAAGGTAGAATTTTATCATCGGAAAGACAAACGATTTTCAAAAAAATGAGAAAAAACTCACAATGGTTCATTTATCGCTTTCTTTTTTTGTTTTTTATCCTTTTTAGTAGTCAAAACTGTCAAAGCAAACCACGTGAAGTCTCTATGGCTTTTTATCATTGGAAAACAACGGTGGATACAAGCGATTTTAATAATATAAAAAATGAAAAAATCTATGTTCGTTTATTCGATGTGGATTGGGATGACGAAACAAAATCCCCCAAACCGCTTGCGGAACTTCAAAGTATTGATCCATTTAAAAGGTTTAAAAAAACAACACCTGTTGTTTTCATAACAAATAAAACATTTAATCAAATCGTTGAAAATCAAATAGATGCGCTTGCTTTACATGTTTTTGACAAAATTAGAAAAAATACTGAGGGGGGTACTTTTGACGAAATCCAATTCGATTGTGATTGGACAGAGACCACACGTGACCGTTATTTTTATTTCTTAAAAAAAGCAAAATTATTGTTTTTAAATAAAAAAATAAGCGCGACAATTCGCTTGCATCAGGTCAAATTCATGGACAAAACAGGTGTGCCTCCTGTGGACAGAGGCATGTTGATGGCTTACAATATGGGCGATTTGGACGATATCAAATCCGAAAATTCGATTTTAAATATCGAAATTTTGAAAAGTTATCTGAAAAATTTTGAACGTTATCCGCTTGGGCTTGATGTTGCGTTCCCGATATTTAGTTGGGGTATTGTGTTTCGGGATGGACAAGCTGTAAAAATTATTAATAATTTATCAAAAAAAGACCTGTTAAATACCCCTCAGTACGATTCCCTTTTTCAACAAAATGTGGGCAATCATTTTGTTTTATTAAAAAATCAATACCTCAAAGGCTTGTATTTGTACGAAAATGATGACATTCGCATCGAAGATGTACCCCTCAGTAATTTACAGTCGGCAGCACATTTTTTATCTCAAAACATTAAGAATCAACAACTTACGGTCGCTTTTTATCATCTTGATTCGGCGGCATTGCAACAATATCAGTATGAAGACTTGGAAAACATTGCTCAAATATTCAGATAAAGCGCCCATTTTTTCACGTTGTCGAAACCTCGTGATAGCCTTTTGTCTCTTGCTATTTGCGGTTTTACCCTATCGAATAGGCAAATCGGATTGTGGTATTACTACACCCGTACATTACTCGTTTGTGCATCTCGATTTGTTGGCTTGGCAATCGGATTATGCGCCTTATTTGATGGGCTATCAAGTTATAAATGATATATATACGTTACAAAAACGCAATGCACAATACGAAGACAATATCCTAGAATGGCGGGGGCGATTTTGCGACATTCCCGATTCTGCTGATGTTGCTCAAATCGTTTTTCAATCGTCCGTTGATGAATTGAGCAATCTTCGCGATGCCGCAGCAAAAAGAAAACGCGAGGGTTATTATCAACTTCAAGGCAATACGTTTGCACAGGTTTTGAAAGAAAACGGCTGTTTAGAGACGATTGATTACTTGATTTATGCTAAAACCTGTGAAAAATATTGTGTAAAAGGTGAGTTATGGGGTGAAAAACCAAAAGATGCTGCCCAAATGTTTTTCCTGATTAATCGAGGTAAAACAGAGTTTCTAAGGACAAAATCGCCTTTTTTGAAACTCCGCTATACCTACCAAATGTTGCGATTGGCGCATTATGCCAAGGATTATAAAGCCGTTTTAGATGTTTGGGATAATATGATTCCCAAAATAGATAGGATTCAAAGTCTTATGAATTATTGGGCTTTGGCGCACAAAGCCGGGGCGTTGAAATCCTTGGGACGGCGGGCAGAAGCGGCTTATTTATTTGCGGTTGTGTTTCGATATTGCCCTTCAAAACGACAACAAGCATTTGAAAGTTTTGATATTCGTACGGAAGCAGAATGGCAGGAATGTCTTAATTTTTGTAGAAATCCGCAGGAGCGAGCCGCTTTATTCGCCATAAGAGCGAGTTATGACAAGGCTCATGCACTCGATGATATGGTTGAACTCTACAAACTTGACCCTAAAAATGAGCATTTGGACATGCTTTTGATTCGTGAAACGTTGCGTATGGAAAAAATCATGCTCGGTTCAGATTTTCGGACAGGGCGTTTGGACAGCAAAACGATGAGGGATATGCGGACTTATTTAGGGCGGCTCATCACGTTTTCTAAGTTTTGTGCCGATAAAAATATCGTTAAAAGCCCTGCTTTATGGCGAACTACTGAGGGGTATTTGCGGCTACTCGATGGCGATTGGCAGATGGCTTTGGCAACGCTTTATAGAGCCAGAAAAACTGCTGGAGTTGACAATTTGATGATTGAACAAATTGAAAACTATGTTTTATTGGCACGCATTATGGGCTTACAAATCGCTGATAATCAAATGGATAGCACTGTCGCTGTTATAAGGGCAAGCAGAGCGTTTGCTTCTGATGCAGATTTCGACCCTATTTTAAAAGAAAAATTAAGCGCTATTTTTAGGCAAAGCGGCAATATCGGTGCTGCTTTTTTATGTGAAAAAAGTTTGG
>JANMJN010000940.1:0-2482 GCA_031371355.1 Saprospiraceae bacterium | reverse complement strand
TCTTTGGTTAAACTGTCATAACCATTTTGTTTGATTTTATCGAGAATGGCATCGAGACGTGCCTGTTCGTCGGAGACTCCTGCATCAGTCGTTTTTTTTGCGGAATCAGAGGTTTGACTGCCTTGTGCCGATTGTTTTTGTTGCGATTTCTGTTGTCCAGAATAGGCTTTTTGCCCACCACCGCCACGTTGGTAGGTAAATTTTGACTTCGGACGACGACTAAATAAATTGAGCAAAAAATCAATAAACCGATTAATCGGCTTTCCCAAATCCGTACCTTCTCGAAGCTGTGCCGCAAAAAACAAACCGAAAGCCGCACCGCCCAAATGCGCTAAATGCCCCCCAGTATTTGACCTATCGGCGATGCTGATAAGGTCTAAAAAAAACAAAACAAAGGCAATGTATTTCAGCCTAACGGGTCCAATAAGCAATAAATTGAATATATAATCAGGTGCTATAAAGGCAGCACAAGCGACCATCGCCATCACGGCAGCGGAAGCACCTAGAACCATTTCGCTCGGTAAGCCTAGACCTAAAACATGGAATTGCGCGGCTATAAAATAGACAGCCCCTCCAGCTATACCCCCTAATAAATACAGAGGTAAAACCCGATGATTGCCCAATAAATCGCCTACAATACGTCCAAACCAATAGAAAGTCAACATATTCCAGAGGATATGCCCAAAACTTTCATGTAAAAAAATAGACGTTATCGGCACCCAAGGGTGCATTAAAATAAACTTCCAATTGGGCGACATTGAAAAAAAACGAAGAAAATCATCATACATTGCGGCATCTTCTGTCGGAATACGCAAGATGAGTTTTGCAAGGTTCACAACAATCCATATAGCAATATTGACAACTATAATCCGTGTGACCATATTGCCGTATTGAAACTCCCGTTTGACATCATCCCAAATTGACTGAAACATTTTTTATTAAGATTTCAAGATTTTTAATTATAAGATTTCAAAATCTACCCCTCAGTAATGAGTCTTAAATTATGAAATAACGAATAACGACAATTCTATTTTTTTTACATCCATTTTCTCATTGGAATTTTAGCATATGGAAATCAATTCTTTCCAACCGTTCCGCCATTTCGCCAGTAAACAATAAGTAAAAAGCCAAATAATGCGCCACCAATATGTGCAAAATGCGCCACGCCCGCCTGTCTTCCGCTTATGCCCAAATATAGTTCTAAACCAGCATATAGCAAAACAAAATATTTAGCTTTCATAGGTATCGGCGGAAAAAGCAATTGTAACACATTGTTAGGATACATCATGCCATATGCCGCTAATAAACCAAAAATCGCGCCCGAAGCGCCCACCATCGGAATATCACCAATTTCAGGTGGATAACCCATGTAATTAATTTGGTAATATTTGACGGCAAAATCTAAGATCAATGCCCCAAAACCTGCGACTAAATAATAGAATAAAAACCGTTTAGGTCCCCAATTGTATTCAATCGGAGGTCCAAACATATAAAGGCCAAACATATTGAAAAACAAATGTGTCAAGCTACCATGCATGAACATATAGGTAATCAACTGAACGGGTTGAAAATATTCAGATGTTGGATAATAAACGGCTAACCATTTGTTGGTAATCTCTGGAGGTAAAATAAAAGTTGCTGCCGCAAAGACAATGATATTAATAAGCAAAAGCTTTTTGACAACATCGGTTAAATTTAAATTCATATTAAATATTAATTGTAAATTATTGTAAATCAACTATTTTTAATAGAACAAAAAAATAATTGATTAATTCAGTTTGTATTTCAACGAAACCAAGCCCGTCGAGTAGGTCTTAGTTTCAAAGTGCGTAAGCTGTATTTTGTCTTTTATATTTACGAATAATGGTTTCCCACTTCCTAAAATAATCGGGTGAACAGACAGCCAAAGTTCATCAACAAGCCCCAAATTCATCAACGAAGTGGTTAATTCAGCACCACCAAAAAGCCAAATATCTTTACCCTCTTCTTCTTTAATTTGTTGCACTTGCTCTTTAATATTGCCTCGAATGAGTGTTTTCCCAGTTGGAACACTATTCAGTGAATTTGAGAAAACATACTCTTTCATCTTAGGAAAACCTTCGATGCCATTTTCTTGTCCAAGCGACATTTCATACGTTTTTCGACCGACAAAAATAGTATCAATACGCTTAAAAAAATCAGCCATGCCATAATCTTGATCTGTGAAACACCAATCGTATTCGCCATTGGGTCCTTCAATAAAGCTGTCTAAACTAACAGCCAAGCCAAGTATTATTTTTCTATTAATCATTTGATTTACAAGTATTTATTGACTTAAAAACTGCTGCTGTAAAGCGTCCAAATCAAAAGTAATAAAACAATTGCGCCCTGAAGGACTTTTAAACGGCATCGCACAGGCGAAAAGTTGGTCAATCAGTTCTTGCATCTCAAGAATACTGAGGGGGGCTCCGCGTTTGATAGCTGCCGACCGCGCCATACTTGC
>JANMJN010000604.1:0-1505 GCA_031371355.1 Saprospiraceae bacterium | reverse complement strand
ACAACAATTCGAGGTTCATCATATTGTCAATAATCACTGGAAATGCCCATTGTTCTTGATGATGATCCCAAGAGCGAATACAGCCCGTTTTTTCATTAAAACGGGTCGTCAATGTGCGTGCGGACTCAATTAATATGTCTTTATACTGAGGGGTCTTCGCCAAACGCAAACCGTTGCCAAAGCTGCAATACATTTTGAAACCCATATCGTGGGTCGTGCCATTTGTTTTTTCTCCTTCTATATTTGCCGTAAATTCTTGCGCCTTTTTTAACCATTTTTTATCGCCTGTGAGTTCATACATATACCACAAATTGCCAGGGAAAAAGCCGCTTGTCCATGCTTTTGCGGGTGACATAATTAATGTGTCCCCTTCGGTTGCTCTTGGGCTAACTAATTTAGGATTAAGGGCTTTGGCTTTCGCTATTTCTTCAAAAGCATAATCGAGCTGTGCGGCAGCCTTAGTTATGACTGCGTCATCAGAAGAAAACTTTTGCGCCGTAATACCGAAAGAAAAAAGTGATAAAATGGTTGTGAGAATAAGAGAGCGTTTATACATATTGAATTTTTTCTGTAATTAAAGCTTTAATTATCAAACACTTATAGTACTTTAGAATCAAAGAATACAAATGTTTGCATAGTTTTAGATTATTGTATATTCAAATAAGGTTTTGTTGCATCACCGACATAGCCCGTTCTATTATCATTTTTTTTCAATAAAATTCTTGAACCAAGAATGGAATAAGAAATATTGAGGGGTTCAAATAATTTATTGAGCACTGTCGAAAGTTTTTCGCCTGTGAAGGCTATCGTCACTCTGTCCTCGGGTTTAATAGTGGCATTGCTGTAAACGAACTTCACATTTGTTTGCTTTTCAATGTCCATAAGCACTTTTCGCATCATTCGAGAATGGGTATTGAGCGTGACTTTTTGTGCCATTAGGTCTTGTTGCAAATGCGTATTCAGGTCTGACAAAGACATACTTGAACACAATAGAAATAAGGTAAAACAAAGTGTATTGCCTACTATATTGTGCATTCTGAATGATTTTTTCATATACTATTTTGTTGTTTAGAATGATGCGGATTTACTTACTTGCTTAAAGGTGAGTTAACACAATAAAATCCCTAAACAGTTTTATCTCTTTTTTTTAAAAATATTTAAGATTGAATGAGTCAAAAAAAAAAGGTTGCGCAGTTTTTACACCGCACAACCTTTTTGTCGTTGATTATCATAAAACACCATAACTGTTGATGTTCAAACAATCCTTTATCAATTAAACAAATACCATAAAGCCGCTTTTGAAATAACCATTTTCTCGCCACTGTGCGCCACATTCGGCACGATTTCTACGTGGTGTATTTTCTCTTTTTTTGAAAACAATTGCACATATTCATAATAAAACTGCCCGCGTTCAAGACGAAAACGCCCTTGTAAGTTGCCGCTACAAGACTTGTCCATACTCGGGTCGTTCATATTCACATCACTGCCGCCGAAAATAAAGACGA
>JANMJN010000601.1:0-2971 GCA_031371355.1 Saprospiraceae bacterium | reverse complement strand
ATTAAGCGCCACAACAATTGTACTAACTGTCATTAAAACAGCACCTGCCGCAGGGCTTAATAACACACCTTGATTGTACAAAACACCTGCCGCTAAGGGTAATGCAACTACATTATATCCTGTTGCCCAAATTAAATTTTGAATCATCTTGCGATGTGTCGCTTTGCCAAATAAAATAAGGTTTACGATGTCTTTTGGATTACTGTTGACCAAAACGATTCCCGCCGTTTCTGCGGCAATATCGCTGCCACTGCCAACGGCAATACCGATGTCGGCAATCGCCAAAGCGGGTGCATCGTTGACACCATCGCCTGTCATCGCTACAAATTCGCCTTGACTTTGTAGTTCTTTTATTTTTTCTAATTTTTGATGTGGTAAAACTTCGGCGAAATAACTCGCCATTCCCAACGTTTCGCTGACACTTTTAGCGACTTTGGCGTTGTCACCCGTCAGTAAAATAGACTTGATATTGTTGTCTTTTAAGGTCTGAATCGCTTCTGCGGATTCAGGGCGAATCTCATCTGCCAAAGCAATAAAACCTGCTAACGCATTGTCTATCAATACAAAAACAACCGTTTCTGTTTCATTTGTGGTTGAACCTTCTGGAATAGAAATATTGTTTTCCTTCAAATAACCAGGACTAACGACTGATATTATTTTACCCTCAATAGTCGCTTCAACGCCTTTACCTGTAATCGCTTTAAAGTTTTCGGTAGCGGGAATAACGATTTTCAAATCCTTAGCTTTTTGCAAAATACCCGTCGCAATCGGGTGTTCAGATTTTTGTTCCAAACCCGCCGCAAGCCGAATGACCCCCTCAGTATTTAAGTCATTTTTCAAAGAAACGACCTTTGAAACTTCAAATTTTCCAACCGTCAAAGTGCCTGTTTTATCAAAAACAATGGTTGTAATTTTCCTCGAATTTTCAAAAGCCGTTCTGTTTTTTATCAACAAACCACTTTGTGCGGACATTGCTGTTGATTTAGCAACGACCAACGGAACCGCCAAACCCAAAGCATGAGGGCAACAAATGGCGATGACCGTCACCATGCGTTCCATGGCAAAAGCTAAGGTTTGTCCTGTCAAATACCAATATAAAAAAGTTGAAATACCTGATAATAAAGCAATGATTGTCAACCATTTAGCAGCGGTATCTGCCAAAAGTTGTGTTTTAGATTTAGCGTTTTGTGCATCTTGTACCAACTTCACAACCTTTGATAAATAAGAGTCTTTCGCACCATGCGAAACCGTCACTTTGATAGAACCGTTGCCATTGATTGCGCCAGCAATGACTTTATCGCCTGTTATTTTATGGACAGGTTTCGATTCTCCTGTCAACATACTTTCATTCAAATAACTGTCGCCTTCTAAAATAATGCCGTCCGCAGCGATTTTTTCACCCGGTTTAACAAGTATAATGTCGCCTTCTTTTAGCGTATCTGTTTTGACATCGTGCACCATATTGGGCATGACCATGTGTGCTTCGGAGGGCATGAGTTGCACCAATAATTCCAATTCTCGCGAAGCACCCGCCACAGATTTCATCTCAATCCAATGCCCCAAAAGCATGATGAGTATCAGTGTCGCCAACTCCCAAAAGAAATCCATACCTTCCAAGCCGAACACAATCGCCACACTATAAATGTAGGCAACGGTTATCGCAAAACCAATCAAAAACATCATCCCAGGGTTTTTGGCTCGTGTTTCGTCCACCAATCCTTTCAAAAAAGGCATGCCGCCGTAAAAATAGACCACCGATGACAGGGCGAGAAGAATGTACTTCGAACCTTCAAATTGCCAATCCACACCCATAAATTGTTGAATCATAGGTGATAACAACATAATGGGAACAGTCAAAGCCAAAACGACGTAAAACCGTTTTTTGAAATCGGCTATCATGCCTGAATGATTGTTGTGTTTGCTATGTGCATCGCCAACAGCGGCAATCGGCTCTAATTTCATTCCACATAAGGGGCATTTGCCCGGTGCATCCTGCAAAATATGCGGGTGCATCGGGCAAGTATATTTTTGATTTGAATGCTGATGTTCCATATTGTATGTTTTTAATAATTGTTTTTAAAATTTGTGTGTTTCTAAGTAATGTATCCAAAGGCAATCTTGATAATCTGTCATCATATGCCACACTAAACCTACGCCGACTACCCTTGTTTTAGGAGAAAACAGCATAATAACATATCCGATAATTGCCATTTTTGAATGAAGGATATGAAAACCAATACTGCACCTGTTCGGGTCAAAAATCGGATTGGCTAACAGGTGGTCTAAATCAACCAACATGGTAGCAATCATTATTAACCAAGCCTTTTTCCAAAATGGGCGGAAAAACCAATAACCAATCAAGGCAGGAAAAATAAGATGAAACCCATAGTGTATGGTGAGTTGTAAAACCTTTAATGACTCTGTACTTATCACTCAGTTATTTTTTAAATCGTTTTGAACTGACGAAAAACAAGGTAAAGCCCGAAGCAATCGTCACCAAACCAAAGATGGAAAACGCTCTCAACAACCAGTTTCCAAGATTGTCCCTTGATTGATAATCCATGGTGTGCAGCATCCAAAGAAAGTCGAAAATGCGCCATTTGTCGTTGCGATATTTAGTGACAATACCCATTTCAGTCGCCACATAAACCGTTGTGGACATCGGCTGTTCAAAAGTGACCGCAACGGCGGGCAACGGACTTTCACGATATTCATGGTGCCCGTCCACATCTTTAATCAATTCAACCGATTTCACCGTCGTTTCACCATTATATTGCTGCTTTGCCAACGCCGTCGCCTCGTCTATACTGAGGGGGTCGCGCAAAGCACCCGTTTGAGCATCGGCGAGTTGGTACATTTTATGGTGTCCGCCGTGCAAAAACTCCATGCGATAAGTTGGTTTACCCAACACATCAATCAATGCAATATTGAGCATCGAATCAACCGCAACCTTATTTTTCAAGTTTTTTAA
>JANMJN010000597.1:0-4863 GCA_031371355.1 Saprospiraceae bacterium | reverse complement strand
TTAAAACTATTAAATGCTTTACAGGTATTTCAAAAAAACCACGATTAGGCATCACAACAGGCATTCACACCGAAAAAGGACAAAAAACCGATGGTTTTCAAGCAGGTTTAGCCGTTTCTAAGCTTTTGAATCGCCATTGGTCACTGGGTGCAAGTTTAAATTTCAGACAAACACAAACAATAGGTGATAGTATTTCTTATTTTAAAAAGGAATATTTAGCAAGCGTAACTCCGTCGAGTAATTTACAAAGTGGCAAACCTATTTCATTGGATAAATTGTATTATTTAGAATTGCCTTTGACAGTTCAATATCATTTCAAAAAGAAATTTGCTTTATCTACAGGTTTGAAAACAGCTTATTTAATAGGGCAAAGTGTAAAAGAAAATGGTACTTCTGTTTATTTTGTCAATAGTAGTTTAACTTCACTGGATAATAAAGGATTACTAAATAAAATCAATACAACAACGTTAGGACTTAATCGGTGGGATATTTCCTTAATAGGTGGTTTTAATTATTTGCCGACTAAACACATTCAATTAGGATTAAGATATGATTTTGGTTTGACGAATATTATTAATCGAACAAATTGGTCAGCATATAATCGTTATATGGGTTTAAATGGTACTTATTTTTTTTAGTAAAAGAGGTTTAAACAATAAAAAAAAGAGCAGCAAGTCACCTCGCTGCTCCAGCATAAGTTCAAATCCTAAGACTTGAACAACATGTATTTTTACTGAGGGGTGCTATACTTTAGGTAAAGACCAACCATTCTGATAATTTGCTTTCGTTAATTTGTTCGCTTCTTCATCGCCAATCAATTGTTGTTTCGCAGCATCCCAAAATATTTTCCGATTGACTCGAAAAGCGATATTTCCTAACGATGCATTTAAAGCAGTATTTTGTGCAATCGCAATGTCACAATTAGGTTTTGCACGCGATTTCATACATTCCACGAAGTTTTTGGTGTGATTGTCGAGCCCGTTGCCAACTGATTTTATCAGCGAAACAGCTTCCATACGTGCAACACCTTTGTCAATTTCAGGAATAACTTCCCAACCATTTCTATCCACAACAAGCGTACCCATATTGCCAATAAAACCAACGCCGTGGTCACGTCCATAAGGACCGCCGTTGATACCGTTGGCATGCTCCCAGATCATGGTGTAGCCGTCGAATTCATAAATGGCTTGGCAAGTATCAGGCGTTTCCATTGCACTATCGGGATACGCAAAATTGCCGCCAGAAGCCATAACGGATTTCGGTCCCGCCGCATTCATGCCATATAAAGCCATGTCTATGATGTGAACGCCCCAATCGGTCATCAAACCACCTGCATAATCCCAAAACCAACGAAAATCGAAGTGAAAACGGTTCGGATTGAACGGTCTTTTAGGCGCCGGACCGAGCCACATATTGTAATCAACGCCTGCAGGAGCGGGAGCATCAGGCCTAACAGGCACAGATTTCATCCAACCTTGATACGCCCATGATTTTACAGTGCGTATTTTACCCAACTTGCCAGAACGCACAAAATCAATGGCATCTTGCCAATGCTGATGACTGCGTTGCCACTGCCCTACTTGGACAACTCGGTTGTATTTACGCGCAGCTGAGAGCATGAGATTGCACTCTTCAATCGTGCGTCCGAGTGGTTTTTCGACATAGACATCTTTGCCCGCCTCACACGCATAAATCATTGGCAAAGCATGCCAATGGTCAGGCGTACCGATGATAACGGCATCAATATCCTTGTTTTCTAATAACTTACGGAAATCACCATAGCCTTTTGGTTTCGTACCGCGCAGTTTCTCAACATCGTTCTGACGTTCCGCCAAGACATTGGCATCCACATCACACAGACCGATGCAATCAATTTCAGGCATTTTTAAAATGGATTTTAAATCGGAAAAACCCATGCCTTTACAACCAATCAACCCGACGCGAATTTTGTCGCTCGGTGCGATGGTTGAGGTTTTACCTAAAATCTGGTTCATTGGTAAAGCACTCATTAAAGCTAAACCGCCGACGGCTTTAGAAGATTCTGATAGGAAATAGCGTCTTTTCATTTGCGTAGTATTCTTGTTGTTGAGAAATATTATAACCCACAAATCTAAATAGAAAAAACAAGGCTACCAAATGGCATTTTACGAAAAATACTGAGGGGTATTTTATGGCTTGACAATCGATATGTAAATATGGCAAGTTTTATCAAGTCACTCAAATATGTTATACCTTTTGTTTTTCACCCTCATAACCTTACATTTGTCAAATAAATAAGCTCATTTATTTT
Organism: Saprospiraceae bacterium; assembly: GCA_031371355.1. Lineage (GTDB taxonomy): Bacteria > Bacteroidota > Bacteroidia > Chitinophagales > Saprospiraceae > JAAFJT01. The sequence goes on along the minus strand of JANMJN010000597.1, from coordinate 2,573 downwards.
TCAAACAAAGTTACAACAAAACTCACCCTATTTATTAGACGTAATGGGTTTTGTTTTTTATAAAAAATTGAAATTCACTACTTTATGAAAAAATTAATCCTTGTTTCTTTATCTTTTACTTTTATACACACAACATTTTGGGCTCAAAACTATGATGTCTGTATCATTGGCGGCGGCACAAGTGGCACTGCTGCGGGTATTCAAGCCGCAAGGCTCGGTGCAAAAACAGTCATCGTTGAAGAAACAGCTTGGTTGGGGGGCATGCTCACTTCTGCAGGTGTTTCAGCGACTGATGGTAACCATGATTTGCCTTCGGGTTTGTGGGCAGAGTTTCGGCAAAAGCTGTATGATTATTATGGCGGTGCAAAAGAAGTTCAAACAGGTTGGGTCTCCAATACGCAATTTGAACCTCACATTGGTGCAAATATTTTTAAGGAAATGGCAGCAAAAGAAACTTACTTAACTGTTTATTTAAAGTCTAAATTATTGTCTATCAAGAAGTTAGAAAACAACAAAAAAACTATCCGAAAGGACTCCGATGGAGAGGGGGGTAATTGGCAAGTAAAAATTAAAACTAAAAAAGGTAAACAGACCATACACGCACTTATCGTTATTGATGCCACGGAATTGGGTGATGTCGCAAAAGCGGTTGGTATTCCTTACAGAATTGGTACTGACGACGCTATGGAAACGGGTGAAATTGGTTTTGCTTCTAAAAAAACGGATATTGTTCAAGATTTAACTTACTCAGCAATATTGAAAACGTATGGTAAAGGCGTTGCGCCATTGGTCAAAAAGCCTAAAAACTATGACGCTTCCCAGTTCCAATGTGCTTGTGCAAGCCGTTGCCCAAAAGCAGAAAGCATTATTGATTGTGATAAAATGTTGAATTATGGCAAATTACCGAACGGTAAATTCATGCTTAACTGGCCCCGAAATGGCAATGATTTTTATGCTAATATTATAGATGCAAGTGATAAAGAGCGTTGCCACACATTTGAAAAAGCCAAACAACATACCCTATCTTTCGTCTATTTTATTCAAAATGATTTGGGTTTTAAAAACTTAGGCTTAGCTGATGATGAGTTTCCGACCAAAGACCGTATGCCGTTGATGCCTTATCATCGAGAAAGCCGCCGTACGGAGGGTATAGTAACGATGACTGTGAATCATATTTTGAAACCATTTGACCAAAAAGAAAAGTTGTACAGAACAGGTATCGCGGTGGGTGATTACCCGATTGACCATCATCATGCGCAGTACCCGAATGGTGCGCCTGATTTAAATTTTCCGCCAGTGCCGTCTTTTAATGTGCCACTTGGCGCATTGATTCCTAAAAATGTGGATAATTTTATATTGGCTGAAAAGAGTATTTCCGTCACGAATATAGTCAATGGTTCAACGCGCTTACAGCCTTGCGTTTTGCTCATTGGACAAGCGGCGGGGGCATTGGCTGCCTTATCTGCGTTAGAGAAATCAACGCCGAAAGAGATACCTGTTCGACGTATTCAGTCTGTTTTGCTTGAAAAAGGAGGGTATTTAATGCCTTATTACGATATCAAACCCGATCACCCACATTTTCAAGCCATACAACGCATCGGCGCATCGGGCATACTGAGGGGTGTAGGCGAGCCTAATAAATGGGCAAATCGGACGTGGTTTTACCCTGATTCGACGATACTAAATAAGGATTTTTTACCGCCCTTCGATGACTTCGGTTTTGACATAAAAGATATGACACCGCAACAAGCGAACAGAAAAGTGACTATCTATGAGGCTGTTGCCTTAGCTTTTGCGATGATGGAAACGAAACCCGATGTGACTTTTGAAGGTTTTTTGGAAGGTGTTGGTCGGAATTGGGATACTCGATTAAATCTTAAAGATTTTAACCCCAATAGGGCTATTACCCGCCTTGAAATCGCTGTACTTTTCGACCGTATTGCGAAGCCTTTTGATAAGCCCATTGATTTTAAAGGTTTTATAAAAAACAGTCATTAACAAAAGTGGTGTTTAATAAAAAAAGCCAAACGAATCGTAATGAATCGTTTGGCTTTTTTGTGGTTTGAAACGCCGAACATTGTGTTTTATACACCAAATTCACGTTGCCATGCTAATACGCCGCCTTCTAAGTTGCGAACATTTTCATAACCCATTGACATCAAAATCATCTTCGCTTGACCTGAACGCGCACCTGACCGACAATGCACAACGATTTCTTCCGCTTTATGACCTGCTAAAGACCCACTTGCTGCTTCGGGAATGTTGCCAAGTGGAATCAATTCGGCACCCAAATTAAATTCTGCGTACTCATACGGTTCGCGCACGTCTATGAAAACAAATTTGTCACCTGCTTCTAAGCGTTTTTTTAGTTCGTTGACTGTTATATCCATTTTGTTATTCGTTAAATAGTTATTCGTTGATTCGGTAATCGAATATTCGACTACCGATTAACTGCAAATTTATGAATGAAAGTTTGATTTGTCTTGAGATTTCGGACTTTTAAAAAATAAATACCTGTTGGTGTGTTGTTCAAACTCATTTGCCCCCCCCTCAGTATTTCGCGCTTTTGAAGT
>JANMJN010000576.1:0-5623 GCA_031371355.1 Saprospiraceae bacterium | reverse complement strand
TTTAAGCTCTTTATTAAAATCAATATTTCTCCCCCCCTCAGTATTTTTAGACAAATCAATATCAACAATGGGTTTTGACACTGCTTTATCTAAAGTTTTAACAGGATTATTAGTGTTCAAAAACCAAAGCCCACCGCCTAATGCAGCCGTTAAACCTATAAAAAAAGCAAGCCATAAGAACCTACGTCGCTTCTTTTCAACAGGCATTTCACGGTCAAGGGTTTGCAACATCGCATCCCAACCTTGATTTTCAAAATCGTTATGATTCTTATTATTCATTATCTATCTACTATTTACAGCTACAGTTTTGACATTCTTCCAAAGTTTGAAATGGTACAACGCCGTCACATCCGCCCCAAATGAATTCTTTACATTTCTTTTCGGTTTTATCGAAATAATATTTCTTAAAATTGGCTTTGCAAGGACCTGTTTCTCCAACTTGACTACATTTCGTTAAACATTCTTCATTTTGCTTGGTACAATTTGAAGTTGTTGTTAGGCTTATTAGTGTAATTAATAAAATAATCCCTCTCATTTTTTCTTGTTTATTGATTTTCAAACAGTTGCATTAGATTTTGAATCCAACAATTTCCGTAATTGCTCACGTGCTGAAGACAAATGCCATTTTGATGTGCCCACAGAGATATTCAATTGCTCCCCAATTTCAGCATGATTCAATCCTTCAATGGCATAAAGTCGAAAAACTTTGCAGGTTGCGGGCGGCAATTCGTCAATGACTTTCAACAAATCATCGTAATACAACTCAGAAAGTACCCCCTCAGTATGTTGCGTTATTTTAGCCTCAGGCAACACATCAGAAAATACTATAGCATCTAAATATGTTTGATTTTGCTTGAAATAATCTGAAATAGCATGAAAAACCAAACGTCTTATCCAACCTTCGAGCGAGCCTTTGAATGAGAAAGTATTTATTTTCTTAAAAACCCTTAAAAAGCCATCATTTAAAATCTCCAATGCCCGTTCACGATCGCCGTTTGTATAACGTAAGCACATCTTCATCATCGGAGGGAAATGCCGACGATACAATATTTCTTGATATTTGCGCTCGTTGCGCACACATCCTGCGACTATTTCGGTTTCATTGTTGTTCAATACGGTCGTTTGAAAAGTTTAAACATAACTAAAGACAGCTTAAATATACTGAGGGGTTGGGTGAGTTGGAAAATAAATATAATTTTAAGCTTAAAATTTAAGTTAAAAGTGAAAAGTGAAAAATTACCATAAAGATGAAAAATTACGAAGTTGGACATTTAAGACAAGAAGAAATTAACAGTTTGCTTGAACTGCAACGTGAAAATCTGCGTGTTAATTTAGATACGCAAACTATTGACAGTCAAGGTTATGTGTCTTTTGTTTATAATCCAACAATCATACAAAGAATGATGAGGGATGAGCCACAAATCATCGCTCGGGCGGACAATCAAGTGGTCGGATATGCCCTGGTTTCCACTATTGATGCGATGAAAACGATAGAAGCGGCGATACCGATGCTTGATATGGTAGCTCAATTGGACTATAAAGGTAAGCCATGTCGGGAACAAAAATATTATTTTGTTGGTCAAGTATGCGTAAAGGCGGGTTATCGTGGCATCGGTATTTTAGAGGCGATATATGAAGGACATCGACAATCGTTTTCAGGTCGTTATGATTTTGGCGTAACAGAAGTGGCTGTTGACAACGGACGTTCATTGGCTGCCCATTATCGTATCGGTTTTAAGACGATTCATGTTTTTTTTGACGCTTTGAATGGGAAAGAATGGCATATTATTGCTTGGGATTTTAAATGATTGTTTCAGACCACTGATTGGAATGATGCGAGTGATTTTCTCTGATTTTTTCAGTGCCAATCACTCATATCATTCCAATCAGTGGTCTAAAAATTCGTTAAAATCATATCTGCCGCTTTTTCCGCAATCATTATCACCGCCGCATTGGTATTGCCAGCTATAATCGCCGGCATAATAGATGCATCTACGACGCGCAATCCTTCAATGCCATATACTTGTAGTTGAGCGTTCACGACCGACATTTCATCATTGCCCATTTTGCAAGTGCCTGTTGGGTGATAGATGGTTTCAACCGTTTTTTTGATGTGATCAATGATGCCAGCCTCCGATTCGTCGGTTGGCGCGATGATGGATTTGTTGAATTTACGAAATGCTTGAGCTTTTAGCACTTCCAGAGCCTTTTTTGTGCCTGTCACAAGGGTTTGGAGGTCTTCTTCTTCTGACAAAAAGTTAGGTTGAATCAAAGGCGCATCCAATGGATTATTGGTTTTTAGACCAACATAGCCAACACTTTTAGGTTTTATTAGACTCGGCAGAATGGTATAACCGTCTTTGGTTGGAAATGTTTTGGTATTATAAACATCCACTCCATCACCGTTACTAATATGAAGTGGGGCAAAATGAAATTGAAAATTAACACTCGGCGCATTGTTTACGGTAAAAAAAGCAACTGCTTCCAAAGGGCTAACGGTTAATGGACCTTTGTGCGTAATGAGCCAATGCACCAAATCCACAATTTGATTGAGCGGTTTGAAATGATGATTAAATCCTTTTTGTTGCAACGACAAACTCGATACAAAAAAGAAAAGATGGTCTTGTAGATTTTTTCCGACCCCCCTCAGTATTTTCTTGACTGGAATGTTTTGCTTGTTCAGTTCTTCGGCATCGCCAATACCTGATAGCATCAATATTTGCGGCGACTGAAAACTGCCGGCAGACAAAATGACTTCTTTATTCGCATACATCTTTACAAGACTGTTATTCGCAGCGATGTATTCAACGCCCGTTGCACGGTCGTTTTCAATCAATATTTGTTTGGCGCGTGCCTGTGTGATGACTGTTAAATTCGGGCGATTTAATGCAGGTTTTAAAAAAGCAGAGGCAACACTATGCCTTTGACCATTTTTGATGGTAAACTGAAATAAACCTGCACCTTCTTGTTTTTCGCCATTATAATCATAGTTTTCTGGCAAGCCAATTTCTTTGCACGCATCTACAAAGGCTTGTGCATAAGGTGTTTGGAAATATTTGGCGTGTGTAACGTTCAACAAACCGTTTTTGCCATGATATTCGTTGGCAAGGTTTTCATTATGTTCCGATTTTTTAAAATAGGGCAACACGTCATTGTAACCCCAACCATTGTTACCCACCGATGCCCATTCGTCATAATCTGCCGAATTGCCACGCACATAAGCCATCGCATTTGTCGAACTGCATCCACCCAAAGTTTTGCCTCGCGGTAAATACATGCGCCGATTATTGATATGCTTTTGTGGTTCGGTTGAAAAGCCCCAATCTACTTCGGTGCGGTGTAAATTGCTGTAGGCAGCAGGAATTTTTATCTCCAATTTTGTATCACGCCCACCTGCTTCAAGCAGTAAAACACTGTTCGAAGGATTTTCTGACAACCGATTTGCCAATACGCAACCCGCTGACCCTGCACCGATGATAATATAGTCGAATTTGTCCATTTTTTGAATGCTGTATGATGATGATAAATGTTAAATATACTGAGGGATGGTGATTTTTATTAGTCCACTGATGAACTGATTCGGCTGATTTACGCTGATTTTTTCTTGCCATTTTAAGCGAAACGAAAATAGATAAAAAGGGAATATCCTGTTCATTTTTAAATAAAAATACTAAAAAAAATCGTTATTGGATCATTCTTAAGACCACTGATGGAGCGGGTGTTTCTTAATAATTATGTATAGAAAAACCAAAAACTGTTTTTTGTTTTAGGGAAATCCAGAGGAGTGAAAACCTATTGATTTTTTACACAAATTCAGTACTATTTCAGCTACAAGTACGTTATTTTTGATGTTTTTTATTAAAAACCTTAGCATATTAATGAAAAAATTATTTCATTATCTTCTACTCCTTATTATTGTTCTTGGTATTTCATCTTGTTTTCGTTTTCGCATTAGCGATGATTCGGCATTTAGGAAATTGGGCAAACTACCTTACGACTTTCAAATTCACCGCTATAAAATTGGTGGCAATCATTCCATACGATATTTCGAAATTGGGCGCGATTCATTGCCTATTGTTATTTTTGTGCATGGCGCTTTAGGAACAAGTAGGGATTTTATGAAATATTTGAAAGATACAGCCCTTCTAAATCGTTTTAAAATGATTGTACCCGACCGTTATGGGCATGGCTATTCAGATTTTGGGCAAACAGAAGTTCAACTTCAAAAACAAGCTGAATATTTGTTACCCATTCTCAAAAAAGCCCGTTTAGTGGGTACTAAAACAATTTTGGTCGGTCATTCTTTTGGCGGCACCATTGTAGCACGTATGGCGATGGATTATCCAAATCTGATTGATAACCTTGTCCTTTCTTCACCTGCCATCGATCCACGGAATGAAAAGAAGTTTTGGTTCAATAAAATATTAGACTTTTGGGCAATTAAATGGATGATGCCACAAAACTTTATTATTGCCAATGATGAAAAATTGGCTCATCCAAAACAATGCCTTGAAATGGAACCATTTTGGAACAAAATAACTATGCCCACAGTATATGTACATGGTAGAAACGACAGAATTGTGCCTTTCATTAATTATGAATTTGCCCAAAAGCATTTGATAAATGCACCCGTCAAATATGTTTTAAGGGACACTTTAAGCCATGAATTTTTTGTTGATAAACCGAAGGTATTGACGAATATTATTTTGAGTATTCAATAATCGCAATGACGAAATCTGTCTTATCAATAGTCTCTCTAATATTTGCAAATAATTAAAACTCAAAACGCAAACCATTCGTCAAGGTATAAATCCAATTGGGAACAGAATCAGGTAGGCGTGGGTCGCTGTCGTAAGCCGTATTGAGAGTTGTTCGAAAAGTCAAATGTTTAGAAATAACAAATAATAAAGACGCTTCCGATGAAACACGTATATTTTGCCAATTACCCAAACGTGGTTGTGCGTATGTCGTATGTACAAACCGTGATTTTTCGCCAAAATTAATATTATAAGAGAGATACCCACTTAAACGATTGTCAAGCTGACGCACTGTGCTGTCCTTAAATTGATTACTTTCTAAAAAATAAGACAAACCGATATAATAACGCTGTTTTTTGCCGTGTTTTAACTTCAAACGAACACCTGTCCCTATCAATCCACGAAACAAAACCCGTGTCCGTTCATTGTATTGCCCTTGCACAAAAGCCTCGTAAACCCATCTTTTTGACAAATCATAATTGTAACGCACATGCGTAAATCCATCATTTAAGGTATTTGCCGCCCCCTCATTATGAATGAGATTAAATCCATTCAAACACAAGGCAAAATGCCGACGATTGACGTATTCCAACTGAACATTGGCTTTGATTGTAATCAATTGTTTATCATTTCTATAAAAATTGACACCAAAATCACCAAAACCTTTGAATTTTATGGAATCGCCGAGAGCCACTCTTTTGTCTTCAATATTGATAATTTGCCCTTTTATGTTATGAATGGCTAAGAAAAACATGATAATGATAAATCCGTTTTTATACATGAGTCAAGTTCTTTGGTTCTCCGAAAAATTTTGTGTCTCAGAAATTCACAATCCTTCAATTTGTTGAGTCAAGCCCACAAATTCT
>JANMJN010000507.1:0-4927 GCA_031371355.1 Saprospiraceae bacterium | reverse complement strand
GACAAAGTCTATATCGTTGGCAACTTCAACAACTGGAATCCAAGTGATACGTCAAAGATTATGATGCGTCAAACCGATGGGTCTTACAAAATTACTTTCACGCCTTCTGTTACGGCTCTCGAATACAAATTTACACGCGGCTCATGGACGGCAGTTGAAGGCGATGCCAATGGTGGCGAACGTGCAAACCGTACATTGACCTACAACAATGGTGTACAATCCATTGACAATCAAGTATTGAGTTGGAAGGACTTGTTGCAAAACTCAACGGCGGCAGCGAATGTGCGTATTTTGTCCAACAACTTTTCAATGCCACAATTCAATCGCACCCGTCGTATTTGGATTTATCTACCCCCTCAGTATGCTGACACCACAAAGCGTTTTCCAGTCATATATATGCATGATGGACAAAATCTGTTTGACCGTGCCACATCGTTTTCAGGCGAATGGGAAGTAGATGAAACGCTGAATTCATTGGCAAATGCAGGTGATAAAGGTTGTATTGTCGTCGGCATTGACAACGGCGGTGCTGATAGAATCGGTGAGTTAACACCTTGGAAAAACACCCGTTATGGGGGAGGAGATGGTGGAAAATATGCTAAATTCATGGTCGAAACCCTCAAACCTTACATTGATGCCAATTTTAGAACAAAAGCGGATAGGCTCAACACAGCGGTGGGCGGCAGTTCATTGGGCGGTTTAGAATCTATGTTTGTGGCAGCAGAATATCAAAATGTGTTTTCTAAAGCCTTGATTTTTTCGCCATCATTTTGGTTCAATGATTCTTGTTTTACTCAAGCACGTTTACGCGGTAAGCAGTTTACGATGCGCTATTATTTTATGTCGGGTACAACCGAAGACGTTGACATGGTGCCGCAAATGCAGCAAATGGTCTCCATACTGAGAGGTGTCGGTTACACCGACGAAGAGTTAAAAATCGGTACAAAAACGGACGGACAGCACTCGGAATGGTTCTGGGCAAGAGAGTTTGGCGATGGCTACAAATGGCTTTTCAGAGAAACAACCACAGGTACTGATCCGAAGGATTCCTTTGGAAGTGGGGGCAGTTTGGACAAAAAAATAAATCTGTTTCCAAACCCAACGGACTCTGTTTTGAATATAGAAACGACATCAAATGTCAATTTTACAAATGTCGAAATCTACGACGTTTTAGGTCGCTTGATGCACATTGAACCTCTTCAAGCCAATAAAGTGATTAATGTAAACTATTTAAAATCAGGGAATTATATTTTTCGTTTGTCAAAAAAGAATGTTGTTCTGGCGACAAAGGCTTTTGTGAAAAGCTGATTTTTTAGACCACTAATGGGACTGATACGACGGATTTTCACTGATTTTCTTTTTAGTTCCTTACAGGATGACAAAAAGAAAATCAGTGAAAATCCGTCCCATCAGTGTCATCAGTGGTCTAAAAAAATCAAAAAGCAATCCCCGCCCGCAAATCAACTTTAGGGATAAAACCACTGGCAATTAACGAAGGAATAACCCTTCCTCTATCGCTAAACTTGCCCGAATAATCCGCTTTGTGGAAGCCACTACCCAGTGTTGCATCAATAAAAACACGGTTGTGAAACGCTTGTTGATAGCCGATAAAAAAGCCAAAAATCTTACTGTTGCCATCAAGGAAATTGACAACGCCCTCTGGCACTTTCATCGTGATTTGGGTTTCACCATATTTGCCAAAAATACCATTGTAGATGCCACTGACTGTATTGCGATTTTTAGGCGCATAATAATAACGCCCTTGAATTTCAGCACTAAAACCCTTCAAAGTCGGTTTTAAACTTTCCCAAATCTGAACATTTCTTTGCGTGATGGAGCCATAGGCTTGAACAGAAATTTTCGTTTCGGGAATGAAACGCTCATAAGCCACACCCAAACTGGAATAAAAAGGTTCAATCAAGCCCAATTTGATGATGTTTTCATGCCGTTGTGCTTGTAAAGTCATATTTGTCAAAAGGCAAAAGAATAAGAATGTGTAGAATTTTTTTTTCATTGAATTTTTTGAATTTCGATGTTAAATGGTTTGATGTTTAAACTTATTTTGGTTTTCGTTCCTGCTTCATCGCCCGTTGTATCACCGACGACAATAGCTCTGCCGACGACTGTTTCGACGATATAATCCTCGATACCTGCGTCCACATAGTCAATATTATTGTTGCGTAAAATATTGAGGTAGTCGGTCGCTTCCTTAATTCTGTTGATGCGATAACCGTCTTTGACAGAATAAATTTCGACCCATTGTGATGTACCTGCCGCCGTTGTCCAATTTGATTTGGTTTCCTGTGCGTACAGATAAATTTGAGCAAAAACCTTCGTCCCGTCGTGTTTCAGATAGACATGAGAAACCATACGTGGTCCTGAGCCATCAAAATCTCTATCACCGTTGGTATGCGGCGGAATCCAAATAATTTCTCGTTGCCAAGTTGTTGCAGTCTCAATCACAGGCGGGTCGGGCAGTTTTTTATCAATACCGATTGATGAAATAACATCTTTGTTAAACGTCAATTGTAGATGCGTATAATTTGCTAAAACCGCATCAGAATAGTCCGTCAACGATAATGTTATTGTTGATATATCCGGGAAACCTATTCTGTTTTTAAGTATTTCAATTCGTCCAGTATCATTCACCAAAAAGGCTTTGATAGAGTCTTTTGTGTGAATATAATAACCGGTGTAAACGATTTGGTTGCGGATGTTTCTTGGCGAATTGAGGTCAAGTGTCACTTGAGAAGTTGCACAGATTTTTGTATGTGGCAAAGGCGGCAAAATACCTGTAACTAATTCAGCCCTAACGACTTGTAAATAATACAGCACTTCATCTTTTACCGATTCTTTGACGCATAAAACGGACGACAAAGCCCTTTGAGAAGCCAAATTGGTGATGTAAGGAATGTTATACGTCAAGGCATCTTGAACCCTTTTATCAATTTTGGTTTCAAGATCTTTCAAGACAGGTTTCCAGTCCGTTGATTGATTTTGGAGCGTATTGATAGCATCATTAAGCGAAATAACGGCTTGTTCACGAATCACAGTCACTTCGGTTTTTAAGGTATCAGTAATATCACAAGAAATAGGCACAAAACAAAAGTAGAGAAAACAGAGTAGTCCTTTAATAATTTTCATAGTTTTCGTTTGCTGAAAAAAGTGAATAAATGCTTTATTTTTCGACAAAGCAAATATAACTAAAAGTAATTATCCTTTTTTACATCGTTAACGCATCATTAACTTATGACCCTCTAAACGGTCAAAAACACAATATATAAAATTTAAAACTTTAACATTTAATACTATCCTCCTTCGCAACGTCGTTTAAGTTCTTACGTAAAACGATTTAACAAAGAAGTATTTAAAACATTGATAATCAAAAACTTGAAAGACAAAGCATGAACAAAGTAATCTTATTTTTACTCGTCCTCTTGCCCCTCATTAGTTGTCGCAATGTAACAGTCATTGAAAACAAAAATGAAGCGGGGCAACTTGTCGAGCGATTTACGATTGATCCAAAGACGAAACTCAAAGAAGGCATCCACGAAACTTTTTTTACTGAAAATGGTGGTAAATGCGAAGAATCGAATTACAAAGCAGGTGTACTGAGGGGGGAACAAATCTTTTACCGGCGAGGAACTTCGAGTCGCGCGGCACGAGCAGGCGCAGCGTCGTCTCGGTGGTCATGCCGGGGTTGAGCTGCAGCTCGGTGTACAGGTTCTGGACCCACCCTTGCGGCACGCCCTCGACCTCCATCCGGAAGTGGTCGACGGTGCGGCCGGTGTTGGCCAGCTTGACGTTCAGGACCACCGCCTCGCCGGGCGTCAGACTCAGGGCGTTGTCGTCGACGAGCACCCCGATCCGGGCCTGCTGCACCACCTTCTGCGGCGGCTGCAGCCTGATCCAGAACGGTTCGATCCGCAGCACAGAACCGTCGGGCCAGGGCGTGCGGGTCCGCACTTCCAGCGCCATGCCCGAGAGGGTCGTGCCGTTGGTCGAGGCCAGGTCGGTGACGAACACGCCGTCGTCTTCCACGTCGATGCTGACGTGGTGGCGCGAGACCCCGGCGTGTTCCAGCACGACGCCGTTGCCGGGGGCCCGGCCCATCGTCACGGTCTGCGACTGCAGCGGCTCGACCCGGATGAGCTGACCGTCGGCCCCGGTGATCTGCAGCCGGGGATAGGGCGTGCGGTCGCTCAGCGGCTCGATGCGCGGCGCGGGCGGCTCGGGCAGGTCCGGCAGCACCATGGTCGGGCTCGGCCCCTGGGGCAACAGGCCGTTCAGCACCCGCTGCAGGCCCTGCTCCAGCTCGGCCGCCGAACGCGGGCGGTACTCGGAGGCCTTGGCGAGGCACGACAGCACCAGTTCTTCGAGGTCCTGCGGAATGTCGAGCCGGATCTGGCCGGGCGGAATGGCGGCCACGTGCTGGTGCTTCTCGGCCGCCTCGGCGAAGTCGCGCGCCTCGAAGGGCAGCATGTTGGTCAGCAGCTCGTACAGAATGACGCCCAGAGAGTAGAAATCGCTCCTGACCTCGGTGCGCACGCCCCGGCACTGCTCGGGCGACATGTAGGCGGGCGTGGTCACGATCAGCCGGTCGTGCACGCCGTGGGTGAAGGCCTGCAACTCGCCCACCCCGAAATCGGAGACGCTGACGCCGTAGGCCTGCCGCCCCAGGATGGCCCGCGCCGGGCTGAGGAGCAGGTTCTCCGGCTTCAGGTCTCCGTGCATCAGGTTGGCGTCGTGGGCCGCCGAAAGCGCGCTCGCCACCTGCCGGGCGATATCGACCACCACCAGCAGGTCGAGGAACTGCCCGGAGTGCGACTGCAGCAGGTTGCGCACCGAGCCGCTCTGGGCCAGGTACATCTGATAGTGCAGCCGGTGCTCGCGCTCGATCAGCTCGCCGACCTTCAGGATGTTGGGG
>JANMJN010000498.1:0-2264 GCA_031371355.1 Saprospiraceae bacterium | reverse complement strand
TTTAAGGTCCAAAGCGGTGAAGATACTGAGGGGGTATTCTTTCAGAAATTAAAAAATGAAATAACTGAAAACCAAAAATTATTTACTGAAATCGAGTTAAGAGACTTATTGACCGCTGCTCTAAACTTTGCTATTCGACGTCAAAATTCAGGAGAACTTAGCTATACGAGAGAAGCAATTTTGTTGTATCGTTGGGGATTCGACAAACAGGTTTTTCTTGATAATGGCATACTTTCACCATATGCTTACAACAACACATTGTTGTTAGCTCTAAAAATTGAAGATTTCGATTGGGCTGAAAAATTTCTCAACGATTTCAAGCCTTTTTTGCCAGAAAAGGAAAGGGATAATATTTACAAATACAATTTAGCCATTTTCCATTTTAGAAAAAAGGACTATGCAAAAGCTATGACCTTGTTGCAAGAAGTGAATTTAAAAGAAACACTTTTCAACCTCGATGCACGCCGTTTATTGGCTAGAATTTATTTTGATTTTAATGAAATGTCAGCATTAGAGTCTCACATGGAAAGTTCTAAAGTCTATATACATCGCCAAAAAGATATTGGATATCATAAAGAAGCCTATGCTAATTTCTTTAGGTTTTTAGAAAAAATTTATAAATCTAATTTAAGCATTTGTACTGTCAAGGAAGATATTAGAGAAGAAATTACAGAAACAAAACTACTTGTTGAAAAAGAATGGTTGTTATTGATAACAAGATAAGGTTTTTTTTAAAAACAAAATTTTATTCTTAACAAAATTTAAGAAAAAATATTTTATTTTGAAAAGATAAAATATAAAGTTATTTATTAAGAATAAAATTTTGTTTTTATCATTCAGAACAAAGTTAAAGAATCTAAATAAAAATGTAAATAAATATCATTTAGATTCTTTCACTGCGTTCAGGATGACAATAAATCCAACTAATTCACCCCGAAATCATCTAACATACCTGACAATAAATCGCCAAAGGAAAAAGAAGATTCGAGTATTTCTTTATTGACGACTTGAAATTCTGCTAAACCGTGTAGCGCCAATTCCATAAAAGCATATATTTCGGCTTTATCCACTTTCGATTCTTCGACGAGTCTTTTCAAACCTTGTACTTTATCAAGCGCTTTGTGGAAATCTTTATCCGAACAGTCATTCAACAATTCGGTGACATTGCAGCCGCTGAACCAAGCGCGAATGATGCCAAAAGGGTCTTTGTCTCCTTTGCGTTTCAAGTCTTCTGGATTTGGAAAATATTCTAAAAATACAGAGCGGATGGCACTGCTGAACAACTGCATCGCCACATTGTATGGTCCTTCTTGTTCGCCTTCATACACCAACTCGACTTTACCTGTGATGGCTGGAACGATGCCCCAAAAATCGGTGATACGGGCTACGGCTTTTTCTTCACCGTTTAAAATCATACGTCTTTCGGCAGCAGAATAAAGATTTTCAAGAGCTGTAATAGATAAACGAGCCGAAACACCACTTTTTGAGTCCACAAATTCTGATTCCCTTGCTTGAAATGAAATCGCTTCTAACAAATCGCGCAATACTGAGGGGATATGAATCGCCGATAATTGCGATTCTGCAGGCTTGGATTCCTGCTCTGTTATAGCTCTTGCAACCTCCATATCCTCTGGATAATGGGTCAAGATTTGAGATTGAATGCGGTCTTTCAATGGCGTAATGATGGAGCCCCGATTGGTATAGTCCTCAGGATTGGCAGTAAAAACAAATTCCACATCGAGTGGCAAACGCAATTTGAAACCTCGAATTTGGATATCGCCTTCTTGCAAAATATTAAACAATGAGACCTGAATACGAGCTTGTAAGTCGGGTAACTCATTGATTACGAATATACAACGATTGGCGCGCGGCACAAGTCCAAAGTGAATAACCCGCTCGTCGCTGTATGGTAATTTCAAGTTTGCTGCCAAAATAGGGTCAACGTCGCCTATCAAATCCGCCACACTGACATCTGGTGTTGCCAGTTTTTCGACATAACGGTCACTACGATGCAACCAAGAAATGGGTGTCTCGTCGCCAAGTACTTTTATCAGGTTTTTTGCAAAAATACTGAGGGGGTGCATCGGGTCGTCATTTAACTCACTGCCTTCAACGATAGGCACATATGCATCGAGTAAATTGACCATTTGGCGTGCCAAACGGGTTTTAGCTTGCCCACGCAAACCGAGTAATAGTATAGAATGCCGACTCAAAATCGCTCTTTCCAAATCTGGAATAACGGTATTTTCAAAGCCAAGAATGCC
>JANMJN010000470.1:0-3976 GCA_031371355.1 Saprospiraceae bacterium | reverse complement strand
GTGCGCGCCGTCGCCCGGAAGCCGCGTGCCCATCTCGAGGAACGTGGCATCGGCGTTCGAGCGGTTCTGCAGGTGATGGCCATCGCCGTCGCCAGCCTTGAACCCGGCGCAATCGCCAGCGCGCAGGGTTTCGGTCATCCTGTAAGGAACTAAAGAAATCAGCGTAAATCAGTCGCATCAGTCTAATCAGTGGTCAAAAATTAAATATCACAAATTTTAACGCATTTCTCCAACGACCCTAATTTATCCGTATTTTTAGGAATAAACTCCTGCGCTGTGAAACCTTTAAAACCTGTTTCAACAATAGCTTTCATGATAGCAGGATAATACAATTCCTGCGAGTCGTCAATCTCATTTCTGCCAGGAACACCGCCTGTGTGGTAGTGCTTGATGTATTGGTGGTTGTCACGGATATTGCGGATAACGTCACCTTCCATGATTTGCATGTGGTAAATGTCATATAACAAGCCAAAATTCTCTGAGCCAACAGCTTTTGTCAAGGCAACACCCCAGTCGGTATGGTCGCATTGATAGTCCTTATGGTCAACTTTTGAGTTCAGAAGTTCCATAACGATATTGACATTATACTTTTCAGCTGTTGCCATGATTTTTTTCAAACCCACAACGCAGTTTGCCATGCCTTGGGCTTCACTTATGCCCGCACGATTACCTGAAAAGCAGATAAAGTTTTTAAGACCCAATTGAGCGACTTTGGGAATACGGTCAATATAGTATTCAACCAAATCTTTATGATTTTCAAGGCGATTGAAGCCCTTCGGGATGCCGTAGCCTTTGAGGTCATGATGCACCATAGAGCAAGTCAAGCCATATTTTTGAGCAGTTGGTACTTCCTCAAGCGTCAGTAAGTCAATACCTTGCAAGCCAATTTCTTTACCACGTTTGCAGAGTTCATCGAGTGGCACAGAGCTGTAGCACCACCGACAGGCAGAGTGATTGATTTTGCCAGAAATAGCTGGATCTAACGCAGCATTAGTGGCTTCGAGGCGAGTGGAAAGGCTTTCTGAAACGAAAGCGGCGGCGGCGGTTGTTGTCATAGTTTTCAAAACAGTTCGACGATTCATTTTATTTTGATTGATATTATTGAATGATTGTTGTTTAGTTATATGTTTTATGTAGAAATACTGAGGGGTATCTTAACTCAAATGTCAATGCCCCTTTCTTCAAGATAGTTATGGATATTGAAAACAATATCAATGTCTATTTCAAGAACAATTTTAGGCGAGTAGTCAGCATACTTTTTAGTTATTTGATTGGCATTAAGACGATTGAAAATAGCAATATCGTTTGAGATATTATCTTTATATTTTAAATGAACACCTGGCTCACTAATCAGATAATCATAGATATTATCATCTAATTGACGTGCTAAAAGTTTTGATAAATAAGTTGTAATAAGCGATTGGTAGCTACTTGTTCCTATAATGTCTTCAATAGTTTTAAGTTTTCTCACAACGTCCATATAGCCACGACGGTATAAAGGCTTACCGTCAAGAACTTCCCAAATAAGGTTATCTGGAATTTTTTGTACACGTTTTGGACGTTTGGCAATAGCTGATGTTTCCATACTTTTATTTTTTGTCAAAATTAACATTTTTTCATGGATTAAACAAAAAGAAACCCCCTCAGTATCATTCGGATGTCGGATTCACTGAGGGGGTCTTTTTATTGAATATTGATGATTGCTTATTGTATCTCAATTAATCAATAATCATTCAGCAATAGTCAATTACTTCAAATTTCCTTTCTTTAATTCTGAAACAGCGTAGTCAGCAGCACGCGCCGTCATTGCCATATAAGTCAAAGACGGGTTGACACAAGCAGCAGAAGCCATAAATGCACCATCTGTTACGAATACATTTTTGCAATCGTGGATTTGATTCCATTTGTTCAAAACAGAGGTTTTAGGGTCTAAACCCATACGGGCTGTACCCATTTCGTGGATTGCCATACCTGGCCAAGACCCATTGTCATAAGTACGGATGTTTTTCATACCCGCTGCTTCGAACATTTCTTTGGCATCATTTGCCATGTCTATACGCATTTTCTTCTCATTTTCCTTGAATTCAACATCAAAAATGAGTGTCGGCTGTCCCCAAATATCTTTTTTGTCTGGACTCAAACGGATATGGTTTTCATGGTAAGGCAGACATTCGCCGAAGCCTGTCATACTCATACTCCATGCGCCTGGCTCTGTTGCTTTCGCTTTCATTTCTGCACCAAAGCCTTCTTCGGCAGCCACACGACCCCAACCATTGCGGCTCGCACCACCTTGATAGCCAAAGCCGCGTAAATAATCACGTTTATCGTCGCCAACATTGCGATAACGAGGGATATAAGTACCATTTGGACGGCGACCAAAGACATATTTATCTTCGTAACCTTCAACTTGCCCACTCGCGCCCGTTCTGAAATGGTGATCCATGACATTATGACCCAATTCCCCACTTGCGTTGCCCAAACCATTCGGGAATTGAGGGGAAATGGAATTCATCAAAATCCAGCCTGAACTGATAGCCGAAGCACAAACAAAAACGATTTTAGCTTTGTATTCAATCCTTTCATTCGTTTCTGAGTCAATGACGAGTACACCTTTTGCATTTCCTTTTTTAGCATCGTAAAGAATAGAATTGACGATAGAGTGGGGGCGAACGGTTAATCTTTTTGTCGCCATTGCCGCAGGTAAAGTCGAGCTTTGTGTACTAAAATAAGCACTAAAAGGACAACCACGACTGCACATATTGCGGTAATTGCAAGCACCACGACCATTGTGGTTTTGAGTTAAATTCGCTACACGCCCCATTGTCATGCGACGATTCGGAAACGCCGCTTCAATACGCTTTCTGATATCTGCTTCAACAACATTCATAGGCATCATAGGTAGTAATTGTCCATTTGGATATGTCGGATAATTGTCCAAATTTTCACCTGAAATGCCTGCAAACCTTTCTGCATAGTCATACCAAGGTGCAATATCTGCATAACGAATAGGCCAATCCACGCCATGCCCATCTTTCATATTGGCTTCAAAATCAATGTCTGTCCAACGATAAGATTGGCGACCCCACATGATGGATTTGCCTCCAACAATGTCTGGACGGAACCAATCGAAGCGTTTAACCTCTTCGTATAGTGCTTTTTTATCTTCAAACCAATATTTAGCATTTTGTTCCGACATTGGGTAATCCCGTTTCTGAAAGGGATTGTCGAGAGCTTGCTGAACAGTGATTCTACCGCGATGCTCATATTCCCAAGGGTCTTTATTGGCTTCGGCATAGCCTGTGATGTGGTCAAGCGGTTTACCACGTTCAAGCATCAAGACTTTTAAGCCTTTTTCGGTCAATTCTTTGGCAGCCCAACCGCCGCTGACACCTGAACCGATGACAATGGCATCGTAGGTTCTCTTTTTAATTGCGTCCGTATTTAAATTCGCCATTATTGTTGTTTAGATTTATTGTAATTGTAAAATCCCAAAATTTCATGAACATACTGAGGGGGTATATTCATGAAATTTTGAAATGCTGAAACTGCGACGTTTATTTAGCCAACGTAGAAACCCACGCATGGATTTTTGATAAATCCCCTTTTGGAACTTGTGGAAGGGGCGCCATTGGTGCATAACCAGGCCAGTGTGTTGGATCTGGTTTAGCAACGAGTGCAGCAAACTGTTTGGCAGTGTATTTTTTCTTGGCAACATCAATCCATGCTGGACCTACCATTTTTTTATCTACTTTATGGCAAGTATAGCAGGTATTTTTTTGCAATAATGCAGTGATATCTGCCGGTATGGTTTGTGATTTTGCTGTTGTGCAAATGGCTGCAAAAGCCAATGCGAATAAGACTTTTTGACGAGTGCTGGCCTAACCTGTGACGAACACGCCCAACATCTACATTACTCGACCTTCCCTAGGGGAACTCCAAGCATGCAACTCGTGGCTCTCCTCAACAGATACTCGTA
>JANMJN010000452.1:0-3558 GCA_031371355.1 Saprospiraceae bacterium | reverse complement strand
GCGTAACGTATTGATTAACAATCGGATGATGCGAGGCGATTTGCAACGTGATTCGTTGGCGTTGTTTATGCAAAGTATTGATTTTCTAAGAAAAAGGCAAAACGATATTGACAGCGAACTCTTGAAATTGGAAAAAGAAGCATTCAAAGAAAATCGTTTACGCAGCCAACTCAACAGCCGAGTAGCGACCCTCAATAGTCTCATTCAAGGCATTGGAACGCCGGTAAACAATAATCCAACGAAGCCTATGCCACAAGTCATTGTTACGGTTATGGCAGATAAGGCAATGGCGGCTGAAATTACGTTGACCTATTTTGTGCAACAAGCGGGCTGGACGGCTTCATATGATTTGAAAGCGTCAAAAGAAAACCAGAATATTGACTTGAAACACCGTGCTGCCGTCTATCAGAATACAGGTATTGATTGGAAAGACGTGTTGTTGACCCTCTCCACAGGTGACCCCAATCAAGGCAATACGAAGCCAACTTTGACCCCTCAGTATTTGGTCTATAATATGCCAATTATTATGCAAACAGAGGCTTATGCTGTAGCTAGACCGATGCAAAATGCGAAACTCAAACAATCTATGCCTCAAAATCAATCCTACAACGGCAATGTTGCAAATGCCCCAACTATGGATAGAACAAAAGACGATTTAGATGAAGTTGTGGCTACCTCCTTGGATAAAGAAGGCGTGATGGATTATACACAAATTAATCAAAATATGATGCGTATTGAATACGAAATCAAGCTGAAATACAATATAGAATCCGATAATAAGGCGCACAATGTGGTTATTCAAAGTAAAACGATTCCTGCCGTTTATTCCTATTCGGTTGTGCCAAAGCTCGACCCTGATGCGTTCCTCATGGCGCGGGTGACCGATTGGGAGGATATGAATTTGATTCCAGGTACGGCACGTATTTACTTCGATAACTCGTATATCGGTGAAAGCTTTATCAATCCGCGCAACACCAATGACACGCTGCAACTCAATTTGGGCAGAGACAAAAGCATCGTTGTGACGCGCACAAAGGTCAAAGATAAATGCAAAGACAAAGTGATGAGCGACAATCATCTGTTGACGCAAGTCTATGATATCACAGTACGAAACACTAAAAACACCCCAATCCGTCTTGTCATCGAAGACCAAATGCCTGTGACCAAAGAGCAAGACATCAAAATCGAGTACCTCGAAAACAGTGGTGCGCGCTTCAATACGGAAACAGGCAAATTGGTTTGGGATTTCAATTTGAAGCCCAAAGACAGTAAAAAATTAACATTTAGCTATGAAGTAAAATCGCCTAAGGACAAGTCGTTAAGTAGTTTGTAAGTTTTTGATGGTTGTATGATTGAATTGTTGTTCGACTCTTAACCCTGCAACAATTTAATCATACAGCCATCATTTTTTCTTTTTCTTCGATGCTTTTGCAATATTGTTGTAATCAAGAGCCAAATTAACCCAATAGCTCAATGCTTTCTCCGATTCAATCGCTTCGGGTGAGACAAAAACATAGCCTTTCATGGGTTTACCCGTAAAATCCATTTCACGACAGCCATTTTGCTCTATGGCGTGGTCATGAATATCGGGATTGATTCGTGCCATCAAATCGTTTTTGACAATGCCAACGCACATTTTGCCATTGACCATGAACGTCAAGCCGCCCATCATTTTTTTTTCTTCAATATCTTCTTGCGTTGCAAGAACGACGCGGAGTCTGTCCGCTAAATCTTCGCTGTATGCCATATTCGTGATGTTTAATTTTGAATAAGGATACAATAATAATCACAAACAGCCATTTGACAGCCATTTTTAACAGTTTTATTGGTCTTTTGTATTATTCTTGAAGAAGCTAAAACGTTTGTGTTTGGCAGGTGGGATATCAAATGTGAAGGAGAATGTTGGGTTTTGATTTGAATCAAAAAAAATCGAACAAAGTGTCCGATTTCGAACACTTTTCTATTTCTGAAAACGATATAAGTAAATGAAAATCAATAGTTTATAGCGTGGCATGCCTCTTGCTGAACTATCTGTCACAAGGTATCGTAAACGAACGAAAATGGACAGAGAAATTTCAACAAAAGAAATCAATAAACAAAAAAACAAACGCTGGTTGTGGGCAATCGTGGCGGTCGTTCTACTCGTTGCGGCAGCTTGGTTACTGAGGCGGTCGTTGTCAGCAACTTTAAAACGGACAGATATTCGTACGGCGGTTGCCGAAATCGGCAGCATCGAAAACACCTTAACCGCTTCGGGCGAAGTGCAGCCTGAATTTGAACAAGTAATCATATCGCCGATAGCAGCCATCGTTCAACAAGCTTATTTTGATGCAGGAGCCAATGTGAAAACAGGCGATAAACTGGTGGCATTGGACAAAGAATTTACAAAAATTGAATTTGAAAAACAACGCGACCAACTCGATTTGAAACGCAACAGCGTTGTGAAACTTAAATTAGAACTCGATAAGAATTTTTATGATTTAAAAATTACAGACTCTATTAAAGCGTTCAGAATCAATAGTTTGCAAGCAGATTTAGAAAACGCCAAGCGTCTTTTCAAAGCCGGAGGTGGCACTCGAGAAGCCATCGAACAAGCAGAAACCAATCTACACATCGCACAATTGGAGAAACGGCAACTTGAAAACGACATCAAAACTCGAAGCGCGGTAACACAAGCGTCTATCCGTGAATCTGAAATTTCAGCCTCTATTCAAGAGAAAGAATTACGCGAATTTGAACGCAAGCTGCAACAGGCAAATATTGTCGCAACGCGGGTCGGTGTTCTCACTTTTATCAATAAAAACTTAGGTACAAAAGTCAATGAAGGCGAAATTTTAGCCCGTATCGCCGACCTCAACAGTTTTAAGATAATTGGTTCAATATCAGACAATTACGCTACGCAAATCCATATAGGAATGCCAGTTGTGGTGAAGGTCAATGAAGTGACAACGGTTCGGGCTTCCATCATGAATATCCACCCCTCAGTATCGAACAATGTTATAACCTTCGACGTGGCATTGGACGATAAAAATGCCAATGCACAATTGCGTCCAAAGATGAAAGTTGAGGTGTTTTTAGTAACAGCTTCGCAAAAACAAGCGATTCGGGTGAGCAATGGAGCAGCATTTAAAGGTGGTTCTGTTCAAGATATTTTTGTGCTGAGACCAGACGGCAAAGCGGAACGCCGTACTATGAAAATCGGTTTAACGAGCTTTGATTTTGTCGAAATTACTGAGGGGGTGCAAAAAGGAGAGACGGTGATTATTTCTGATTTATCGAAGTATAAAAATTTGAATGAGATTGAGATAAAAAATTGATTATCAAAGAGTAACACAGTTTTACGAAATTTATAAATTTCATAAAACTTATACGCCTAACAATACGTCCGTAGAAATATGAAGATGTTTATGCAATTCCTTTATCATACGAATAGTAAGTTTTCTTTTACCAGAAAGTATTTCAGAAACGCGGTTTTCGCCTCCAAAATAGGCGGCAACGTCTTTTTGAGAGAGGTTCAGTTGTTCCATACTTTCTTTAATAGCTTCAATAGGGTTGGGT
>JANMJN010000439.1:0-1675 GCA_031371355.1 Saprospiraceae bacterium | reverse complement strand
AGGGTTTGGGAACGCAGCGGCAAGTGGCAGTTCGGTATCAACCTTAAATCTGTAACTTTTCGCACATGTATCCATTGCCTCCATCTTTAGATGGAAGCAATGGATACATGTACAGGCAGGAAGAATGTTTTTTGAATTTTTTAACTTGATTAGAAATGAAAATTGACGCACACCAACATTTTTGGCAATTCGACCCCGTCCGCGACACATGGATTACTGAGGGGTCTATGAAAGTGATTCGCCATGATTTTTCACCCAATGACCTTTTCCCTATTCTACAACAGAATGGCATAAAAGGTTGTGTTGCCGTTCAAGCCAATAATTCGGAAGCTGAAACGCTGTATCTGTTAGATTTGGCAGAACAAAATAGCTTCATCAAAGGTGTTGTTGGTTCGATAGATTTTAAAGCGGATAATTTTTCTGAGCGATTAGATTACTTTGCCCAATTTCCAAAACTTAAAGGTTTTAGGCTTATCCCAAATGGGTATCCAATGTTTTTACTTGAATATGACTTTAAGTTAAAACTTAAGGAAATTGCTAAAAGAGGCTATACCTTTGACTTATTACTTAATTATCAACACTTATCACTTGCCGAAGCGTTTTTAAAATATTCAGATCCACAGCGTTTGGTCATTGACCATTTAGCAAAGCCGAATATCAAAGATAAACGGATAAAACAATGGGCGAAAGATATGAAGGCTATCGCCAAATACAGGCATGTGCGTTGCAAGTTATCGGGTCTTATCACAGAAGCAGACTGGAGCAAATGGAAAGAATCAGATTTGACACCTTATATAGATGTCATTTTCGAAGCTTTTGGAACAAACAGAATTATGTATGGCTCTGATTGGCCCGTTTGTTTGTTAGCTGGCACATATCAAAAACAGCTTTCTGTTGTCACAAATTATATTTCTAAGTTAACCCCTTATGAGCAAAAAAAAATAATGGGCTTAAACGCGCAAAGATTCTATAATTTATGAAATCGCTCATTTTAGAAAGACCATTTGTCTTTCAATATCGTCATGTGTCTTTTGATACAGTCAGTTTATTTAACGCATATAATTTAAAAAATATGACACAGCACAAAGTCAAAGTGACAACAACATACAATTGCTCATTAGAAAGAGCTTTTAAAACGCCCATGCTTTGCGACGTTGCCAAAGTGCATACGGGTTATGGCATTATGCCAAAAGTCACGCATTGCACAGAGGACGCGCAATGGGGACAGGCTGGTTTTAGTAAAAAAGTATTCGTTGCTAAATCTATTTCACAAAAAGGCGGTTGGGCTTCGGTTGATAAAGTTATAGAGCGCATAGAAAATAAATATTGGAAAATAGAAGTGAGTGATTTCCAATCTTGGATGTTGGGGTTTTTCTCGATTTGTAGGCGAATGGCAAACGACTGAAATCGAAAACGATAAAATTTTAGTTGAATACACCTATACATTACACGCGGACGTTGCCCTACTCTATCCTTTAAATTGGCTATTTGCGAAGACCTTTTGGCGGGTTTATATGAGGCGGGTATTGGAAAATGTCAGACAAATGGCTTTCAACAATGAACCATATCTCTATAAATAGAAAAACAGGATGAAACTCGACGCTCATCAACTTTTACACCTTATATAGATGTAGTTTTTGAAGCCTTTGGAACGGACAGAATTATGTATGGCTCG
>JANMJN010000419.1:0-15436 GCA_031371355.1 Saprospiraceae bacterium | reverse complement strand
AGACCCTTGTACGGCACCGATTGCTCAAACGGAGGTTTTCCCGAACCGCGACCCCTTGCAAAACGGTGGTTTGAGCAATTATTTACCGACGTTTGATTTAAATTATTATCCAAGTGAGCGGGGTCCTTACAATTTTGATGCGCCTCCGGGCTCTCCTCGAACACCTTTTGGGGCAGGTTTGCGTGGCGATGGCAATTTGAATGCACCTGAAACACGTTGGGCGGGTATCATGCGTGGCTTGACGACAACGGATTTTGAGCAATCGAATGTTGAATATGTTGATTTTTGGGTACTTGACCCATTCTTGAAAAATCCGAATCCGAATGAGAATGCAGGCACGATGTATATCCACTTGGGCGATATTTCAGAAGATATTTTGAAAGATGGTCGCAAAGCTTACGAAAATGGTTTGCCTTCACCTGAAAATCCAGATTTTAAAACAGACAAATCACCTTGGGGCATTGTGCCACGTACAGAGATTCCGTTGCCGAATTCATTTTCAGCTTCTGATGCGGCGCGTGAAGCACAGGATGTGGGTCTCGACGGGATGAAAGACGATCAAGAAAAAAGCTTTTATAGCGATTGGTTGTCGAAATTTAGTCCACTGCCAGCGAAAATAGCGGCTGACCCTGCCAATGATAATTTCACGTATTATAACGATGAAGGGGCTTATCCAAGAGGAACGCCAGTATTAGATAGATACAAAAGATTCAATGGTTTACAAGGTAATTCCGCATCAAATTCAGGTCTTCAAGTTCAATCTGCTACGAACTTGCCGGATGCAGAGGATATCAACCGCGACAATTCTTTTGAAGAAAACGAAGCCTACTTTTCTTACAAAATACCGATTTCAAGGGCGGCTTTCAACCCTTTGACTAATAAATATTATATCGAAAATACGCCAGACCCGAATGGTAGTGGACGTATTTGGCATCACTTCCGAGTACCGATTGATGCTTTTGACTCCAAACATGGTGCGATAAACGACTTCCGTTCCATTCGTTTTATGCGTATTGTTGTCAAGGATTTCGTGCAGCCTGTTTGTCTTCGTTTTGCAAAATTAGACCTTATCCGCAACCAATGGCGGCGGTATAAGAGACCCCTCAGTATAGACGGTGTGGACATCTTAAATCGTTCTGATAACAGTGCCATGGAGCTTGTTTCGGTCAATTTGGAAGAAAACTCAAAGAAAAAGCCTTTCAATTACGTCATTCCGCCTTGTATTCAACGTGAAGTCATTCCAAATGCTTTTGCCGCAAATGCCCGTCAAAACGAGCAGGCTTTGGGTATTCGTATGCTCAATTTGTTACCAAACGTACCACGTGCAGCGTTCAAATTGTTTAGTTCTGATATGCGTATTTACGAGCGGCTTAAAATGTTTGTTCACGCAGAACAAGAAGATGGTCGGACGGTTTTAAATGATAAAATGAGTATTTTCATGCGTATTGGTTCCGATTTTGAACGCAACTATTACGAATATGAGATTCCACTCAAAATGTCAGATGAATCAACATTACCAGCCTCTAATACGACAGATGCTTATAAAGAAGCCGTTTGGTTGAAAGACAATAAATTCGACTTCCCCCTCAGTCTATTGACAAAAGTAAAGACAGAACGGAATTCGAAAAATGCCGATTTGGGAAAAGTATATTCAATCGTTAGTTCTGAAAACACGGCTCATCGCGTCAAAGTAATTGGTAATCCAGATATTGGCTCTGTCAAAGGCATCATGGTCGGTGTGTATAACAAAGACCGTGTACCACATGACCTTGAATTGTGGATTAACGAATTGCGTATGACGGGCTTGAATGAGAATGCAGGCGGTGCGGCTATTGCTCGTGTGGATTTCAAAATGGCAGATTTTGGTAATTTGAGCCTTTCTGGAAACTATCTTGGTGTAGGCTATGGGGCAATTGACCAACGTGTGACGCAACGGAGTCGTGAGCAAGTCATTGAATATGGTATCAATGGCAACTTTGAATTAGGTAAGTTTTTTAACCCTAAAATTGGCTTCCACATACCGTTTAACGTTCAATATTCAGACAATACCAGAACGCCAGAGTACGACCCTTACGATTTGGACATCAAATTAAAGGATAAATTATTGGCTGAAACCAACGGTCAAAAACGCGCAGATGTTAAAGACGCGGCTCAAACCGTTCAAATCATCAAAGGGTATTCGTTCAACAACGTTCGCAAAGACCGCACAGGAGCCAGTGACCGCAAACCTGCTCCTTGGGATATTGAAAATTTTGCCGTTTCGTATGCCAACACAACCGTTGACCGTCACGACCCTCTTGTAGAAAGTGATGCAAAAGAGAATAAAAAAGGCAGTTTGGATTACAACTACTCGCGTGAACCGCTTTACCTCACGCCATTTAAACGATTGGTTAAAAATCCAAATGTTGAGAAATATACGAAGTTGATTACAGAGATAAATTTCAATCCGATTCCAAACAATTTCGGTTTCAATACCATTCTCGACCGTCAATTGAACATTACAAAATACCGCTTTTCAGGCGATGACGATGCCTATAACACCTTTTATATACGTCGTTTTAGTTGGGATAGAAACTACAATTTGCAATGGGATTTGACGCGTTCTTTAAAATTGAATTTTGATGCGAAAAACTTTTCGATTGTTGATGAATTACCTGACTACGATCAACTCGGTCAACCAGTTGATCCAGATGCACAACGCAAATTTTTAAGCGATAATCTTAAAAACTTCGGACGTACCAAGCGTTATGACCATAATATCAACGTCAATTATACCGTTCCGACGCGGAATATTCCATATTTAGATTGGGTTCAGTTGCGAGGCACATTTACATCGTCGTATGGTTGGGAAGCTGCGGCTTTGGGTTTTGAAGGCATTGGCAACAATATCAACAACAAACAAGCGCGGCAGGTGAATGCGGATATGAATTTTACGCAACTTTACAATCAATTTAAGTATTTACGCAAAATTCAAGAGCCCCTTTTCAAACCTAAAACCGACAAGAAAAAAGGTAAATCAAAACCTGGTTTGGGTGACCCCTCAGTAAAAATGCCTCCTGACATCGCTACAACGCCTTCTGATTCGACAAAAGGGAAAAAGAAGAAAAAGGAAATAAAAGATTACGAGCCTTCGGGTGCTGAAAAAATTATCATTCGCCCGCTTTTGCTCCTACGCAATGCCCGGTTGAACTATACGGAACAGTACAACTCATTTGTGCCTGGCTTTACGCCACAAGCCCGTTTGTTTGGTATGTCTGATTTATCACGTCCGGGTTGGGATTATGTGTTGGGCTATCGCCAATCAGATGATAATTGGCTCGACGACGCAGGTGCAAGAAGCTGGATTTCAAGGGATATTCGACAAGTGCGACCAACTTTGAACAATTATTCGCAGCAAATTGATGCCCGTATTACGGTTGAGCCATTTACCGATTTCCGTGTGGATATTGATTTGAATAAGAATTACATTAAAAATCAATCGCAGGAGTATCGTGATACAACTGGCAATTTAGGTCCGCTTGTTCATGCCAATCGTTTTGATGAAGGTTCTTACAATATTTCGTATTTCACATTAAATACATTTTTTAGTGATATAAAAGATGTATTCAATACATTCAGTCAAAACCGTGAAGTCATGTCGCAGATTCTCGGCGGCAACAACCCAGTTCATCCCGAGTTTCCATCGTATTTTCAAGGCTTTGGACCGACGAATCAAGACGTTGTTGTTCCCGCTTTCATTGCCGCTTATACTGGACGTGATGTTAGGACGACAAATCGCAATCTGTTCAATGAACGCCCCTCTGTAAACTGGCGTTTGTCCTACAATGGTTTGGCAAAACTACCCGGTTTGAAGAATACATTCAATAATATCAGCATCACACACGGCTATAAATCGTCTTTAACGGTTAATTCATATCGTACGTCACAATTCTATGATGTGGCACAGCCGCAAAAAGCGCGTGTTGGCTCACCTTATGAGTATTATTCGCAGTATGATATACCTGTAGTGGCTATTTCAGAGCAGTTTTCACCGCTTTTGGGCATAGATATGAGTTTCAAATCAGGCGCAAACTTCGGTGTGCAGTATCGTAAGAGCCGCAACTTGGCTTTGAGTTTATCGGATACGCGCTTGCAAGAGACGAAGACATCTGAGATCCAAGTTAAATTCGGACACCGCATCAAAAATGTCTATATCAAAATGCTCGACATTAATTTTGATGGCAAAGCAAAGAAAAAGCCTGTTAAAAAGAAAGACGAAGACTTGACAGCCCCTTCGGTTGACCCAACTGCAGACCCAAAAGCGAAGAAGAAAAAAGAACCGAAACCTAAAAAAGGCAACGATTTGGTTTTGAACTTTGACCTTTCTTTCCGCGATGACATAACTGAAAATCATCTTTTGGGTCAAGGAACAGACGTTCCTTCGCGGGGTTCTCAAACGTTTAGGTTATCGCCTTCGGCAACTTATACGATTAACAAACGCCTTGATTTGCGTTTTTATGTGGACTACAACCGCATCATACCTTATACGACGGCGGCTTTCCCTTCGACAACGGCAACAGGTGGTTTTGTTGTGACGTTTAAGTTGAATTAAGTTTTTTTAAGGTTAAAAAATGAAGTCCAAAGTTGAGCAAATACTCGACTTTGGGCTTTCTTTTTTTGAAGAAACTAAATGACGATTCTAATTGTTTTTATTGTAAAGTGCTTTAAATACTGTTCAAATGATATGTTAAAATTGTAAAAGGAATTAAAATAGATAAAATTTAACACTTTTAACACAATACTTCTAAGAATTAAAATAGTCTTAACTACTTATCTTGTCAAAATACCGTAATTTTATGGTGTGATTAAAAGATTCAAGTATGAACAAGTCTTTCTTATACTTTTAAAACTATGTGTCTGATGAAAAAATGGATATTTTTAGCAACAATGATGACGCTGATGTCGCTTTCCGTCAAAGCTCAATTTGATGATGTATATTACGACCCAGCAAGAGATAGCCGTCCTACGGCAACCACAACACGCAGTCAAACGCCGCAACCTTATATGGCAGATAACGGTGCACAATCGGCTAACGATGATGAATATTATAATAATGGTAGCACTGGTGGCGACTACTATGAATATGATGATGACTACGACGATTATAAATACTCAACTCGCATTCGCCGTTTTCACCGCCCTTATAGAGGTTTCGATTATTATAGTGATGCTTACGTAGATTATGGTTATTATGACCCTAACTACTACAACCGTTTTGCCAACCGAGGTGTTACAATTATTGTAGGCAACGGATATTGGAATCGTTGGAACAGCTATAACCGGTGGAACAATTGGTCATGGTTCAATAACTATTGGGACGATTGGCGGTATTCAAGCTACGGTTTCTGCAATCCGAACTATTACGCCAGTTCTTTCTATCCTTCATGGGGTTATTCGCCATATGGGTACAGTGGTTATAACGGCTATTATGATGGTTTTGGTTACAACAGTGGTTTTGGTTACAACAATTATTATAACTACAATAACTACGGTAATTACTACAATCCTTATCAAACAGGACGCACGAATGTAAACACTGTTAACAATAAATATTATGCGCCACGCAATAGTGGTGGAGCGATACGTGAGGTCACAGGTCCAAGTGGTCAAGCGACGACAGGCAGACGTGGTGATGTTGGCAATGGCAATATTAATCCAACTCGAAATAATACACCGTTACGAGCAGATGTCAAAAAAGAAGCTATCAATGACGGTGGTATTTCACCCAGAAATGGTGGCAGCATAACACCTACTAAACGGTATGACCCCATTTCATCTGATGGACGTACTGAGGGGGTCACAGACCGCCCAACACGCACAACAGAACGTCCTTCACCGAGCTATGACCGTCCGCAACGGACAGATGTACCTAATAACGACCGTCCAACACGCACGACAGAACGTCCTTCACCGAGCTATGACCGTCCACAACGTACAGAAACGCCTAATAATGACCGCCCAACACGGACTTACGAGCGTCCTGCACCGAATTACGATCGTCCGCAACGGACAGAAACGCCTAATAATGACCGCCCAACGCGGACTTACGAGCGTCCTGCACCGAACTACGACCGCCCACAAAGGTCAGAAACGCCACGCAGCGAACCGACACGTTCAACGCCACGTTATGAGGCACCACGTCAAGAATCTCCACGATATGAAGCACCACGCCAAGAGTCACGCAGCTACTCGCCTCCTGCAAGCAATAACAGTCCGGCACCGGCGGCGGCACCTTCTCGAAGCGAAAATAATAGTGGTGGAAGTACCCCACGTAGAGGTAATTGATTGTATTTCAGCAGTTAATAAAAGAAATATTAGGCGGGTGTCACTCTGCTCCCGCCTTTTTTATGTCAAAAATTAAGTTGCCCCCCCTCAGTATTTTTCCTTTATTAATCTTAAAATTTAGACCGTTATGAAAAAAGCTATCTTAATATTCGTTTCTATTTTATCTATAAACGCCTTAAATGCCCAAGTCGCTTCCGACGCATTGCGCTACTCCTATATCCCTCAGTATGGCGGCACTGCCCGCGCCATTGGCGTTGGTGGCTCGATGGGGGCAATTGGTGGTGACTTTTCGACGCTATCAACCAATCCCGCAGGTTTAGCGACTTATCGGAGTAGCGAGTTCATTTTTTCACCGTCTTTTCATGGTGCAAAAACGACCTCTCTCTTGGAAAATGGCGGTAAAGGCGAAACGACACAACGTTTCTCTAAGTTTTCGTTAGACAATCTCGGTCTCGTTTTCAACAATGACGGCAATCCTTCATCGAAATGGAAAACACGCAATTTTGCTATCGGCTTCAATAAGCTACAAGATTTCAGCAGCAATCTATTTTATGAAGGCACAACAACAGGCTCAATCACAGCCCGTTTTCGAGACCAAGCCAATATTGAAGGTCTTGATGTTTTTGAAAGCAAATTAGCAGACTCGACGGGTGCAATTTATCCCAAAACGGTCAATGGTGTTCGTAAATACACAACTGATTTCGACTTAAATCCCGCTGCAGGTGTTAATAAAAGCCAAGTTATAGAAACACGAGGCGGTGTAAACGAAATGGTCATTTCTTACGCAGGCAATTATGATGAAAAACTGCAAATAGGTGGTACCATTGGCATCCCTTTCGTCCGTTTCACAGAAACAAAAATTTATAACGAAGACGATTTACGCAAAGAAGTACCGTTTTTTGAAAAACTCCAATTCGATCAAAGTTTGACAACAACAGGCGTAGGCATCAATGCCAAAATAGGGGCTATTGTGCGTCCAACACAATCCATTCGTTTAGGTTTTTCGGTTCATACACCAACGAAGTATCAGATGAGTGATGCTTATCACAACAAACTTTATTACGTTTATACCGACAGTTTGCGTTACAGCTCAGAAGCCGCGTCGCCCGATGGCGAGTTCAAATATAAATTGGCAACTCCTTGGCGTTTCATTGGCAGTGCAGGATTCATTATTGGCAAATCAGGCTTTTTAAGTGCCGATGTCGAATGGGCAGATTACAGCAAATCAAACTTTATCCTTGAAAAAGAGTATGTTGTGACGCAAAATGATGTCAATTCTCAGATTACAAGCCGTTATAAAAATGCTTTAAATATCCGTTTCGGCGGTGAATATGTTTACGATATTTTCCGTTTTCGGGCAGGTGCAGGTCTAAATGGTTCGCCTCGTCAAGACAAAGATTTCTGGAACACGACCTTAAATGCGGGTGTTGGGCTTCGTGGTCGCCACTTCTTCATGGATTTCGCATGGCAACAACGGACTCAAAAAGAAAACTATACTCCTTATAAAGTCCTCGTAGCACAAGCCAATTTGGAACAAAAAGTCACCAATGCTTACACTTTCAATGATTATATATTGACATTTGGCATTAAATTTTGACCTCCTCAGTAAAATTAATCTTTTTTTTATTAAAAAAATATTAAGTTTGTCACCCTTTGTCTTCTACGAAACGTAGAAGACAAAGGGTTTAATTTTTTAACTAACAAAAATAAAATCATAAGTTTATGGGAATTGAATTACAAAACGGCTCACCGAATAAACGCCGTAAAGAATGGACGAAAATGAAAGGCGAAAATGCTTGGACAATGTTTAAGGTTATGGCTGAATTTGTTGATGGTTTTGAAAAACTGAATACGATAGGACCGTGCGTATCCATTTTTGGCTCGGCACGTACAAAACCTGACCACCCGCACTACAAAAAAGCGATTGACATTGCGCGACGTTTCACCGAAGAAGGCTATGGTGTTATCACAGGTGGTGGTCCAGGTGTTATGGAAGCAGGTAATAAGGGAGCAAAAATTTCAGGCGGTACTTCTGTCGGTTTAAATATTGAACTGCCTTTCGAGCAACACCACAATCCTTACATTGACGACGATAAGAGTTTAGACCACCGCTATTTTTTCGTGCGTAAAGTCATGTTTGTCAAGTATGCACAGGCTTTTGTCGTTTTACCAGGCGGCTTTGGAACGATGGACGAGTTGTTTGAGGTCTTAACATTGATACAAACAGGTAAAATCACGCGTGTACCAATTGTTTTAGTAGGTACAAGTTTTTGGAATGGACTACGTAGTTGGATTCACGATATCATGCTCGAACAAGAGCATAATATCAACCTTAAAGATTTAGACCTTTTTCTTATTACCGACGATATTGAAGAAACGGTGCAATATGTCAACGATTTTTATTCTATCGAAAGCCCCAATAATAAATTGGCACCCAATTATGAGTTATAAATTGCTGTATTATTGTATGGTTGTATTGCTATATGGTCGTTAAAAAAAATAACCATATAGCAATACAACCATACAACAATATAGCAATTCAATTCACATCCTTCCCTTCTTGTAATTTTTTGATGCACGTTTCCACATTCACTTTATTACCAGGGTCAGGTGCTTGAGGGAGCGATTTTTGAGCAAATTCCAATGCCTTTTTGTAGTCACCGACAGCAGAATAAGCCCGCATCATACCCATATTGGTCGTAAAAGTATTTGGGTTTTTCTCTGAATTCAATTTAAAAATCTCAAAGGCTTCTTTTGCCCTTTTCTCACGTAATAAGGTTCGAGCATAATTATGAATTTCATTCATGCTGCCCAACGGCGCGGCTTCCTTCATCAGTGCATCTGCCTCAGCCTTTCGTCCAAGTTTATCCAACACGCTGGCTTTGCAAGCCAATGTTTGAAAGTTCTTTTGTCCAATAAAGACACCAGTAATGCCATATTCTGACCAAGTCAATGCCTCTTCCAAATTGGTATTGTTGGCAACGCAAAAATTTGCTGCTTCCACCCACGATTGCCATTGGAAACCAACGTCACTCCGCAACTCCTTACGGAAAGAAGCCACCTGTGTTTTGACCACATCTACCTCAATTTTGAAAGGAATTTTCAGCTTCTCCCATGTTAGAGCCACTGTTGCACTATTATCCGTTTGATTTGTAAAGGCGTAGGTCAGCCACTCTACTGATTCAGCGGTCTTTTCTGTTTTAACCGTCACGCGCAAGGCATCTTCTTCTGGTTTATAGAAAAAACTGCCCCAACTCGTTGCGTTTTTTGAAAAAATAAGCGTTGCATCACCCCCTTTTCCATTGGAATCCTTCGGATCCGTAAGTGCGATAAAAAAGGCGTACTTGCCTGCGGCGAGGTCTTTTCCTTCGATTTTTACATCTGTCGAAAACTCAAAAGTCGTGTTTTCATTTGCCCCTGCACGCCAAGGTGCGGCTTTTGATGTGCCAAAACCTAAATCATTGTAGCCGTAAGGCACAAGCCCGCCCCAAATTTTACCTTCTCGACCCTTCACTCCTGGTCGGTTGTAGTTGATGGAGACCTTGGTAATACCGATGATTTCACTAACAGCTGCTTTCCGATTACCCCCATCGGGAACAGTCGTCAATTTTTGAGCAGATGATACGCCGGTAAGAGAAATTAAAACAACGAGAAGTGTAGTTTGCAAAAACTTTTTCATGTACTTTGATTTTAAAATTGTTAAATAAATTAATTTTCATGACAAAAGAAAAGAGTGCAACGAAATACTATCCGTTGCACCCCCTCAGTATAGCGAGCTAAATATCACTGTTTTTTGTCAAAAAAGAATCAAAATCAACCTATTTTAGTATAAAAAAATCAAAGAATCGCTGGTTTAGTGCTATACAAAATATTGAAAATACGGATAAACTATACTCTCTATACTTTAAACTAATTATTAACAATATCCTTTTGTTGAGGAATCGTAAAATGAAAAGAGGTACCGCTATCATCTTGGCTCGAACGGTTTTTATGATACCAAATGTCTCCACCATGTAAGCGCACAACTTTCCGACATATCGCCAAACCCATACCAGAACCAGGTCTTTCTCGATTATTAATACGTTGGAATGGTAAAAATGCTTTTTCATGGTATAGCTCATCTAAACCCACGCCATTATCCTTTACTGAAATTTGCCAAAAACCATCAGTGTCCCTTAATTGCGCATCAATACAGATTATTGGTGCTTTTTCACTACGGTATTTAATGGCATTTTCAATAAGATTTTGAAATAGTTGAACCATACTTGACCTGTGTACCCACAGTGTTGGTAACTCGCCACATATTATATCTGCTTCGTTTTCGATGATAACATCGCGAATATTGTGTCTCACTAATTCTATAAGACGATTAAAGTTAACTTTTACCAAATCTTTATCACGGTCAACACGGCTATATACAAGCAAATCGCTGATGATACTGTTCATCATTTGCGCATTGTTGACGATGAAATCAATAAATTCATCGGCATCATCATCAAGTTTACCTTGATAACGCCGTTTGAGCAGTTGCGCATAGCTGCCGATGTTGCGAAGTGGGCTTTTTAAGTCATGTGAAGCGATATAAGCAAAAAGCTCTAATTCGCTGTATGACAGTTGCAAAGCATGCAAGTTTTTCGATAATTTCTCTGACTGCTCCTCAAGTAATATTTTTTGTTGTATCAGTTGCTCATTTGCTTGAGTCGCATAGTCTTTTTGTGTTTGAAGTTCCACGACAGTTTCTTTTAATATGTTTATAGTTATTGATTTGTCTTTTAAGACTCTACGATGCAGAAAATCCATTCGAAAATAGTCCTTTTCAACTTTCCTAAGCAAAAAAATCAAATGTTCTTTTGCTGTGTCTGATAATTCCGAAGAAGATAATTGTTCGTGCAGTATCTTAAAATACTCATCCATATTTCCTTAAAGTTTATTTTTTTTCGATACACGATTTCTCGAAGCTTATGTCAGCCTTGTTTGAGTAACATTGAACTTTTAATTGGTTGTCAATAATTTATGAATGAAATAATAAAACAATATAACTTGAATTATTCAATTTTTCTGATTCTAACTTATTGGGTGACAGAATCGAAAGCTATCGATATTAAGCCTATTAAAACTTTAATTTTTACAGTTTTTACATGGAATTTTAAGGCAATCCCGCAGGAAAAGTAAAAATACAGCATTAAAATTGAGTCTTTTTACCCTTTTTCAATTATCCCCAATGGCGAAGCTTCATTATTTTTTACTATTCAGTAACAAGAAAGGAAATTTGGTTGATATAGCCATCTTCATGTTTTTTTACGAATCCAATAGATATTCTATTTTTCTTTTATAATAACCAAACTACACGTTTCATTATGAAATTCACAAACCCCATTTTTGGCATTGCCGATTTCACCGTAACTCAAAAAACCAATCATGGGTTTTTGCCAACTGTCATAAACGCCTTTTATTTCATCCTCAATGAAAGGACCCAAAGCCGCGTGTCTGCCTTTACAAGAAAATAAAAGCAAGGCATCTGCATCGGGCATAATTTGTGAAAATTCAACAAATTCTGCAACTGTGCTTTCTATGACTTCTAAACCTGGAGAAATAGAAAAACGGAATTGATCTCCTTCTTTTATACTACCTACAAGGGTCAAGGTGCGCTTTTCTTCATCTCCTAAAATCGGCGAGCGTAAAACGGAATAGTCGTCAGACCGCCTAATTTGGAACGGATATTGGGCAGAAATCGTGCTGATGGGTTTGTCTTTTACATTGGCATTTTCGTATTCGCCAAAAAAGCGAATGAAAAAATCAAGTGCAGGTACATTGTTTATGGTGTGTATCACGTTGCCTTCAGCCTTTGTGACGGTATGATAAGTACCCAATGCCTTCCAACCGCTGGTAGCAAGACCCTGAATGTCAACTTTATCGGCATCAAAAACGATAGCCCCCATACCATTATTGGTCACTTCTTTTTGAGTAAAAACATAAGTACTTTGAATGTGCAAATCATCTCCTGCCAAACCGCCAAATATGGGAATTTGACGATTGGTAAGATGCGTCAGCCCTGCAACAATTTGTTCACCATCATTTAAAACACCTCCAGAGCAAATGATGATGGCAGGATTTTCAAATGCAGCATCTGCAAAATTTCGAATGGCTTGCCCTGTTTCAATGACTCCCTCAGTATTTTTTACAAAAACGGGGCTGTAATTCTCACGCTTCATATCCATCACCATGACGGAAATAGATGACTCATGGAGCGCATCGTTTACGATCTCTCCTGCAGTCGTACAACCGAGCAAATCAATCCCAAAGCGGTCGAAAATATGCCCAATCTCTTTGAAGTCTTGGATGGGTGAGCAGAATATGAACCCAAGGGATGGGCGAAAACCAGACTTACATAAGTCGATTAATTTGCTTTCTAATACATTTGTGTCAGAGGCGAAAAAAGATTCAACTTTCATGAGTGTAAATTTTATTTAAAAATTGAAGATTCGTTATGATAGAACACAATAAAGCCGGAAACCGTCTTCATTCTTGTGTCACGGATTAAAAAATATGTGACACCGAAAATATAAAAAATATACCCTTGTACATTATATGATTGGTAAAGAAAACAAAATTAAATTTTCTAAATCTCAAATTGAATTTTTAAAGAAACGAATTTTTATAACAATTCATTTCATTCAGGGAATGTGTAATTTTGCACCTAAACATGTTGTTTTCTTATTCTTTTTAAACTAAATAAACATGACTTATACCTTAAAAGCCTTACAAATCACCTTTGTTATAGTATTTATTGGACAGATTCCCACTTTTTCACAAATCTCGAAATTTACGTTCCAAAGACCTAAAATGGGGTCTCCTTTTGTGATCACCGTTTTTGCTGATGATTCACTTATTCTTTTACCCATTATCGAGAAAGCCTATTTGCGCGTTGATTCCTTGAATCAGATTTTCAGTGATTACCTCGAAAGCAGTGAAATAAATACGGTTTGTCAAAAGATTCAAATTTGGCAACCAATTTCCGAGGATCTTCATCATGTATTGAAAATTTCGGAAATAGCAAATAAAATGAGTGGCGGTGCTTTCGATATCACGGTTGGTCATATCGTCAAAGTTTGGCGCAAGGCACGAAAGACAAAACAGATGCCAGATGATGCAACTTTACAAGCGGCTCTGAAAAAAACGGGCTTTAGAAATATTCAAATTGATGCCAATTCACCTCGAATGAGGTTCAATACTGAGGGGGTGCTTCTTGATTTTGGGGGCATTGTCAAAGGATTCGCCGCTCAAGAAGTTGTGGATATTTTGACAAAAAACGGCTTCCCTTATTGCCTCGTTGATGCAGGTGGCGACCTCGTGGCGGGTAAAAAACCACCTATGTCAAGTGGTTGGAACATAGGCGTTAGCTTACCCAATTCTGATAAAAAAATGATGCCTTATTTGTTATCTATTGAAAATCAAGCTGTTGCAACTTCTGGCGATATGTATCAATTTTTTGAACACGAGGGCAAAAGGTATTCTCATATCGTCAATCCGAAAACAGGTTTGGGGTTGACTCATCAACGCAATGTGACGGTTATTGCACCAGATGGTGCAACTGCTGATTGGTTGGCAACGGCTTGCAGCATTTTGCGGATTCGCAAAGCTAAACGGTTGATTAGGAAATACCCAAATTCAGCTTTATTAATTTTAGAGAATAAAAAAGGAAAGATAAAGTCGGTGCAAAGCAGCCATTTTGCAAAATATTTTTCCATAAATTGAGACTTCTTATCAAAATCACCCCCCTCAGTATTTTATTGAAAAATCAAAAAAAGCTTATTTTTTTATGAAAAAACTACTATTTATAACCTTTTTGCCTTCTTTTATCCTTGCTCAGACAGATTTTAAAGCTTTCGAACAAAACGTTATCGGCACCAATATAGCCTTGAAAATGACCCCCATTTCTGCGGGCAGTTTTTTGATGGGCAGCCCCGAAACCGAGAAAGGACGTGAAGCAGATGAAAACGTGCCTCGTAAAATCAATATCTCTGCTTTTTATATGTCTGTCTATGAAATCACCTATGACCAATATGATTTTTTTAGAGATGAAGAAAAAGACAGCGACCCCAAGCCCGATGGCATCACACGCCCAAGCCCACCTTATATTGACCTCACCTTAGGCATGGGCAAACAAGGCGGTTTCCCTGCCAACAGCATGTCGCAATACGGTGCACTCATGTTTTGTAAATGGTTATATCAAAAAACAGGTGTTTTTTACCGATTGCCCACAGAAGCGGAATGGGAATACGCTTGCAGAGCCAATGCGACAACGACTTACCCGTTTGGCGATGATGCACGAAAATTGAAGGAATACGCTTGGTTTTCGCAAAACAGTAATGATAAATACCACAAAGTTGGGGAATTGAAGCCCAACGATTGGGGCTTATACGATATGTTGGGCAATGTCATGGAATGGACTTTGGACGAATACCGTACCGATTATGCCCAAACGACAACGGATTCTGACCCCTCCGTATCGCCAACAGAAAGGCACCCGAGAACGCTCAAAGGTGGTTGTTTCAGCGACAAATCGGTAGCCCTACGCCCTGCCAACCGCATAAAATCTGACCCTATTTGGAATCGGCGGGACCCGCAAATTCCTAAAAGTAAGTGGTGGAATGCCGATGCGCCTTTCATCGGTTTTCGGATTGTACGCCCTTTGGCACAGCCGCCGAAGGAGGAAGTTGAAGCGTTTTTTGCAAAACACCTCAATGAATGGTGAATAATTTAATGGTGAATGGTGAATAATTTAATGATAAATATTCACCATTACTACGTTTTGCCTAAATAAATAATATTTGCTTCAACTTCAACAGAACGAGGAGTAATTTCTCGAAAAAAAAGTTTGATCCGAATATTGAATCTTTTACCCTCAATAATGAATTTCTGAACATTATTGCCATCGGGTACAAGGTCGAGACGGTCGCCTGTACTGAGGGGTACATCGTAGCGATAAAAAATAGGGATTTCAGGCACACTTGGGCGGTCAGGGTCAAAAATGACCACTTCAACATGATCCACATTGGCAAAAGTATTGCCGCCGCCTTGAAAAATCGTTCTAATATTCATCAAACGTGGC
>JANMJN010000416.1:0-5770 GCA_031371355.1 Saprospiraceae bacterium | reverse complement strand
GAACAAACGAAGCAACATTAATTGTACTTCATTCAGTGGTTGTGTGGGTGCAGTTTGTGCGGTCATATCATTAGAAATTAAGTTTTTAATTCAATTTTTTTACAAAAATAGGTTTTTTTGATACTTTTTCAAAACTGCCTTTCATAAAAATCTACAATCCGTTCATCTACTTTGATGTCGCGCGGTTGTATTTTGATTTCAAAACAATGCCTTCCAACGTTCGGCAACGGCTCAAAGCCACATACGTTTGACCGACTTCAAACGCACCACCTGAAAGGTCAATAATGACTTTATCAAACGTTTTGCCTTGCGCTTTGTGTATGGTAATTGCCCAAGCCAAACGCAAAGGATATTGTTTGAACGAACCAACGACATCGGTTTTGATGTCTGAACCATCTGGGGAGAGCGTGTAGCGCATGATTTCCCACGTCTGTTTTTCGACTTCAATTTTTTCATAATGCCATCACGTTCCTCGACTTGCACGACGATATTGTCAGCAGCCAATTTTACGACTTTACCAATCATACCATTGACAAACTCCCGCTTTGGGTCGTTTTTCACAAACATGACTTGTGCGCCGAGTTTCAACCGCAGCAACCCCTCAGTAGGATACTGTTTTGGATCAAAGGCACCGTTGATTTCGGCGGTATAAGAATATTCACCAATCGGCAAATTGCGCAATTCACGGCTATTGATGTCATCAACAACTGCATTACGGGTTGAAAGGGTAATAAAATAGTCTTTTTCCTTAAAATTTTGAACAACACGTTCATTTAAGTCCTCCAAATCGTCGTAGTCAATTGTACCTAACCTTACAGCATCGAGCAATCGAACAAAATGCCGTGCCTCTTGACGATACACTTTTTTCAATTCAAGCATTTCCATCTCAAATTTTTCATAAAATACTGAGGGGGAGTCTTTGAACACTTTTGCAGAGAAAAAATAAGGTGATTCGTAATAAGTTTGAAAAAAATGCTGCTCTTCGGGTGTACTGACAATCGGAGGCAACTGAAACAGATCGCCAAAAAAGACAACTTGTACACCGCCAAAAGGTCGGAAATCGTCTCGGTTGATGCGTAAAAAACGATCAATATGGTCAATCATTTCCGCCCGAACCATCGAAATTTCATCAATAATCAAGACTTCTAATTTTTTATACAACCGTACATCACGCCGCTTTTTGATTTCATCTGTGCCAAAAAACTTAGCAGGAAATCCAAAAAAAGAGTGAATCGTCTGTCCTTGCACATTGAGCGCAGCAACACCTGTGGGGGCGAGAACAACGCATTTTTTCCGCGTTGTGTTCTTGAAAAGGTGCAACAAAGTAGATTTACCCGTACCTGCACGTCCCGTGATAAACAGGTTTTTTTGCGTTTTTTCAAGCGTATCGAGACCAAAAGTGAAGTCGTCGTTGAGTTCGAGTGGCTGTTTCAATTTATGATGAATGATTGATTTATATGTGATTGAGGGCTTCAAAAATATTAGATTTATTAGATTTAATAATTTAGTAAATCAGAAACCTACAAATTAACCCAATTTTGGACTAATTTTGCAGCAAATCTAAACAAACACTTTCATCAAACTGAGAAACTTTCCAAACAAGTGTA
This sequence comes from Saprospiraceae bacterium, assembly GCA_031371355.1. Classification (GTDB taxonomy): domain Bacteria; phylum Bacteroidota; class Bacteroidia; order Chitinophagales; family Saprospiraceae; genus JAAFJT01. The sequence continues at coordinate 4,163 of JANMJN010000416.1, read as the reverse complement.
TTTCACTTTTGAAATAGCGTTTAAAAACGTTTTCTTAAATTTTTTTAAAAATCAATACATGAAAAAAACATTACTTCTTTTTGTCACTTTGTTCTTATTGGGGGGCAGTCTGCTTGCTCAATGTACCGAATTGTTCATTTCAGAATACGGAGCAGGAAAGTACAACAACCGCGCCCTCGAAATTTATAATCCTACAAATGCTTCCGTCAGCTTGGCGGGGTACCGCTTATCAAGAAATGACAATGGCACGACTTCATGGTACACAACGGAGTTCCCAACGGGTGCAACCATTGCACCATACAAAACCTACGTTGTTGTATCGGACAAACGCGATACGACTCAGTACAGTGTTTCTTTAGAATATCCAGTATTTGATGGATATGAAAAATGGGATACTTGCAAAGATGCAACAGGTGCGCCCATGATTGACATCGTAACAGGTAAAGTCGAATTTTGTGTTCAAGTTAACACAGCTAATGGCAATTTGCCGTTTCGGGGTACAAAATATACTGATTTATTGGACTTGAAATGCCGCGCTAATGGTTTCCTCAATCCTGTTTATAACACCAATAGGATGATGTATTTCAATGGCAATGATGCTGTTGCTTTATTTAAAGGCGAGCCAGACCTCGTTAACTTAACCAATCTGATTGATATGGTGGGTGTCTATAATGACCCAGGTATGATTACGGGAAAATCATGGAAGGACTGGTTAGGTCGTGACTTGACATTGGACAAAACAATCCTTCGCAAGCGTGAAGTCAAAAAAGGAACCGGCATTGTCGCTTATTCCCGCCAAGACACTTTCCGTTATGCCGATTGGTTGATTTTTACCAATAATAATGTCGCGCCGTCTTTCCAAAACCTCGGTTCGCACACCTGCGATTGCGACCCTGCGCCCCCTGTTTCTGCTCGACGTTTGTGCAACGGCACTATCATTTCTGCCGCAAACGACATCGCACCAGCTGAATTTAAAATTTATCCGAACCCCTCAGTATCGGGCAATATCGCTATCGAAGCAGACGAAAAAATCGAAAGTATCCGCGTCATGGACTTAATGTGTCGTGTTATTGACAACCGAAAAATGCAGATTCAAGCCGAAACCATTCAATTGACACTGCAAAACGTCCACAGTGGTATCTATTTCATTCATGTCACGACGACTGATAAACGAGTTGGTGTGCGTAAACTCATCATCGAATAAAGTAAATTGTATTGTTGGGATTGCTGTATTGTTAAATTGTTGAAAAACAATACAGCAATCCTAACAATACAACAATCCCAACAATACAACAATACACAATTATGACCAATTTTCAACGGCGATCTTTGACAGCCATCCTATTTGGGGCAGTGATGCTCATAGGTATGTTTTGGAACGAAACTAGTTTTTACGTATTGTTTTTTCTCATTTCTATGGGTTGTTTGTGGGAGTTTTTGAGGTTAATCAAAGAAGAAAGCAACCTTCGAAAAGTCTTCGCTTTGTTGCTTGGTAGTAGTCTTTGGCTGACATCTATTTTTATAAGAATTGTTTCCTTAAATGGGGAGTCCCTACATTTAGGTTTCGGCTGGCACTTAGTCACTTATAAAGTCGTTTTTTTGCCCATCATTCTTTTTGTCATATCACCTTTTTTTCTACTCCTTTTTGAGCTTTTTTTTCAACAAAGTGAAAAGCCTTTTATCAATGTTGGATTATTGTTGTTGGGGATAATGTATGCCGTTTTTCCATTCGTTGTCTTTCTACCTTTTTTAGAATTTTACAGTGTAGATAACCATCCATTTTCCTACTATTTTTATGAATCCTTCAAGGCGATTAAGACCTTAAATTTTACACCAAATATCGTCGCAGGCATCCTATTCCTAACGTGGGCAAACGACTCTTTCGCCTATATTATCGGTTCAAGAATCGGCAAAACGCTGCTTTTTGAACGTATTTCGCCTAAAAAAACATGGGAAGGCACAATAGGCGGCGGCATTATGTGCATACTGACAGGTATCGTCATTCATCAATTTTTAGGGGTATTAACACTCGTTGATTGGCTTGTTATTGGCGGCATTGTTGCCATATTTGGCTCAATGGGCGATTTGGTCGAAAGCATGTTCAAACGTTCTGTTGGTGTTAAAGATTCCGGTACTTTTATGCCCGGACATGGCGGGTTTTTAGACCGTTTCGATGCGTTTATTTTTGCCATTCCTTTTGTGTTTTTGTATTTAATGTTGAAATAAAGTCCCCCTCAGTATTTCTTGAAAAATTTACATTTGACAATCAAAAGAAACTAATTTGTACCATCCTGTCTGAGGCATTGGAGACTAAAAAGGTGAATATCTGAACGATATTCGCCTTTTTCATTTAAGAAAAGTGAAAAATAAACCAACTCTCTATCTAACTGACATATAATTGAGGTATTTTTGCCATTCTAAACTAAAAACGAAAAATTATTTATATAAATCATTGACAAATAAGATTCTATGTTACGTATTCACAAAGAAGGTTTTTTAATGATTGGTGGCGTGTTCTGTGTGTTGGCAGTCATCAATGGCATCGTGATGTGGTTGGCTCATCCTTATGTTTTGGGCTTTACCTTATTCGCATCACTTATTTTTTTCGTATTGGTTGTACAGTTTTTTAGAAATCCCAAACGCGAAATCCCCCTTTTGAACGATAAACTTGTTTATGCCCCTGCCGACGGCAAAATAGTTGTCATCGAAGAAACGACTGAGGACGAATATTTCCACGACCGCCGCATACAGGTTTCTATTTTCATGTCGCCGCTCAATGTCCACGTCAATCGCAATCCAATCAGTGGCATCGTCAAGTATTTCCGTTACCACGAAGGCAAATACCTCGTGGCATGGCATCCTAAAAGTTCAACAGAAAATGAGCGCACAACGACAGTTATTGACAGTGGCAGACATCAAATTTTGTTCCGTCAAATCGCAGGGGCAGTCGCTCGACGCATTCGAGCTTATGTTAAAGAAGGCGACCAAGTTTGGCAAGGGAAAGACATGGGTTTCATCAAATTTGGCTCGCGTGTTGATGTTTTTTTACCACTCGATGCTGAAATTTTAGTCAGTATTGACGAAATATCGAAAGGCAACCAAACCATTTTAGCACGGTTGAAATAATCCACAGTCATTTTTTTGCCCTGCTGAACTCAGTGAGAGCATCTGAATCAAAAATTATTTAGATGCTTTCACTGCGTTCAGCAGGGCAAAATATTCACCATTAAACAAAATGAAATGAATTTCGACCACATCCTAACCGTCACCTTCACATTGTTTGCCATCATAGATATGTTGGGCAATATTCCTATTTTGATTTCGCTGCGCGAGAAAATAGGCGATATTGAAGCATGGAAAGCGGCACTTGCGGCGGGTTCATTGATGATAGCTTTTCTGTTTTTTGGTGAGCGATTTCTCGGTGTTTTGGGCGTTGATTTGCCTTCTTTTGCTTTGGCAGGTTCTATTTTGATATTCATCATGGGACTTGAAATGACTCTGGGCATTGATATTTTTAAGGCAGAATTGGATGGTAAAACGGGCAGTATTGTTCCCGTTGCGTTTCCATTAGTCGCAGGTTCAGGTACATTGACAACGATAATGTCCCTGAAAACCCAGTTCGATGATTGGACGATTTTGATAGGTATTTTGCTCAATTTAGGGTTTATTTATCTTGTTATTAGGCTTTTAAACCCCCTTGAACGGTTGTTGGGTAAAGGTGGTTTGTTGGTTATCAGGAAGTTTATGGGTGTTATTTTGTTGGCAATTGCGGTTAAGATTTTTAAAACCAGTTTGATGGCAAATTAAAGTCTTAAACAAAAAGCACCCCTTCAGTAAAATGATATCTTTTTAGAAATAATGTTAACAAGTAAGTACATTTTTTTAATCAATTACCCTCATTTCGCCCATTTTTTGCAATGAATTAATTATCAATATTTTATTCAATGTAAATCGTATTAATTTATGGGAAATTATTTACGTTACTTGTTGAAAATCAATACCATTTATGAAAATGGGCGAAATGAGGGCAATTAGTTGTTCTTGTGAAATTCAAAGTCGAATAATGTTTTTGGGTTTATTTTCAAAGCCTCTGAAAGAGCATAAACAGTGCTAATTGTTGTATTAATTTCTCCTCGTTCGATTCTTCCAATTTGATTTATAGG
>JANMJN010000918.1:0-5283 GCA_031371355.1 Saprospiraceae bacterium | reverse complement strand
GACCGTTTGACTTGGAAAGGCTATGGCGATATGCACCCTGTAACGACTGAAAATACGGCAGAAGGTCATGCACAAAATAGGCGTGTAGAGTTTATCATAAAATAGGGATTGGGATATTCTGGTGTTCGAATACCCGAATATCCCAATCCCTGAATACCCAAATTCATTCTTTTTCTTTACCTTTGCGCCGCATTAATAGTGATGCATATTTTAATTTAAAGAATGACCTATTTTGTGTGATAAATAATTGTTAATCAGTGTTTTATAGGAACGGATAACATCATTCATCATTCATCATTTCACCATTCATCATTATTTAACAACCAATTAGCAATATGAATCAGTTTGATTTAATCATTATCGGCTCGGGACCGGGCGGTTATGTGGCGGCAATACGTGCGTCACAATTAGGAATGAACGTTGCCATTATCGAACGTGAATCGTTGGGCGGCATCTGTTTGAACTGGGGTTGTATCCCTACAAAAGCCTTGTTGAAAAGCGCACAAGTATTTGAATATTTGAACCATGCAGCTGATTATGGTATTAAGATTGCAGGTGCGGAAGCTGATTTCGGTGCTATGGTGGGTCGCTCACGCAATGTGGCGGACGGCATGAGCAAAGGCGTTCAGTTTTTGATGAAAAAAAATAAGATTACGGTCATCATGGGCAACGCCAAATTACTGAGGGGTAAGGCTATTGAGGTGACAACTGCTGAAGGAAAATCAGACATTTATTCTGCTAAAAATATCATCATCGCCACTGGCGGTCGTGCTAAAGAATTGCCCAATTTGAAAATTGACGGCACTAAAATCATCGAATACCGCAAAGCGATGTCGTTGCCGACTCAACCTAAAAGTATGGTTGTCGTAGGTGCGGGTGCGATTGGGGTCGAATTTGCTTATTTCTACAACTCAATTGGTACGAAAGTAACGATGGTCGAATTCATGGATCAAGGGCTTGTACCACGTGAAGATGAAGACATTTCAAAGGAATTAACCAAAATTTATAAGAAAAAAGGCATTCGTACCCTTGCAGGAACGGCTGTCGAGTCGGTTGACACAAGTGGCGATATTTTGAAAGTTAAAACAAAAGCAAAGAAAGACGGTGCAGAAGAAATCATTGAATGTGATGTTGTTTTGTCGGCGGCGGGTGTTACTCCCAATACCGAAAACATCGGTTTAGAGGCACTTGGCATCAAAACAGACCGTGGTTTTATCACAGTTGACGATAGGTTTCAGACCAACGTACCGGGCATTTTTGCTATTGGCGACGTATTGGCGACACAAGCCCTTGCCCACGTAGCGAGTGCGGAAGGTATTACGTGTGTGGAAGGCATTGCGGGTCTGCATATTTCAAAAATTGATTATAATAATATCCCAGGCTGTACTTATTGTTCACCTGAAATTGCGTCTGTCGGTTATACCGAAGCCGGTGCAAGAGAGGCTGGTTTTGAGATAAAAGTGGGTAAATTTCCTTTTTCTGCAAGCGGAAAAGCGAAAGCGGCGGGTGCGTCGGAAGGTTTTGTTAAGGTTATTTTTGATGCCAAATACGGTGAGTGGCTTGGTTGCCACATGATTGGTATGAACGTGACGGAATTGATTGCAGAAGCTGTTGTCGCTCGTAAATTGGAAACGACAGGACATGAAATCATCAAATCTATTCATCCGCATCCGACGATGAGCGAAGCGATTATGGAAGCAGCGGCTCATGCTTATGGCGAGGTGATACATTTATAGTGTGTTGGTTATTGGTAGATTGGTTATTAGTAGGTCGTTATCAATTCACCAATAACCAATTTACCAATAACCAATAACCAATAACCAATAACTATTAACCAATCAAACCGACTTCTTACTGAGGGGTCGGTTTTTTTTGTAAAAATATTCACGATTAAAATATTCACCATTCAGCATTCCAATATTGACATCGCATTAACGTTTTAACCAAAGTTATTTGTTGTATAAAAATTATCTTTGTTCTTCATTTTTCAACCAATCCTCCTTTCAATGAGAAAAACACCATACTTTTTGCTGATAACGGTCTGCGTTTCAGCTATTTTCTTTTCAAATTGTCGCATCAACCCGATTGACGAAATAAAAACAGAATTAAATCAAGAATGGGCATTGCCCCTTATTGATACCCGAAAATCGTTTGGCGATATCATTAATGGCTTTGACCCGAAAGCATATGTTCAAATTGGGACAGATAGTACAGTTATTTTGCGTTATAAAGGCAATTATACAACACAATCGAGCCTCGATATTTTTGCTAATTTCAGAAATGTCTCTTTTCCTATCCTTGATTCGACGATGACAGTGCCGTTTTCATTACCAAGTGGCGTACATATTGACTATGTGGATGTGAAAAAAGGAACGCTTCGTTGGGGTATTGCGCCTACGCCAGAGCCTTTAAATGTTACTATCTCTATCCCTCAATTGACAAAAAATGGGGTTGCATTTCGCAAAAACTTTAACCACAATGGCATCACACTCGATACAATCGAGATGGCAGGATGGCGTTTGGCTGCGCAAAATGATTCGATTTATATTTATACAACGGCGCGGAAAATCTCAAATGGACAAGCTTTCAATTTGAAAGGCGGAGGTGCTTATCAGATTCAAAACTTTGAATTTGCTTATGCCAAAGGTTATTTTGGACAAAGTATTTTTGATGGTCCACAAGACAGCATCGCTATTGATTTCTTTGATAAATGGCAAAATGGCAGTGTGTATTTTGATAACCCACGTATGATTATCACATTGGACAATTCGTTTGGTGTGCCTGTACGCTCAATTATGCGGCAAGGTGAGGTCTTAACCCTTGACGGGCGACGGCTACCGCTTCAAAGTCCTTTGACAGTAGGCGTTGACATCAATTATCCTAAAATTAACGAAGTCGGTCAATCGAAACGGACAGTTGTTGTTTTTGACAAAACAAACTCAAATATTGCGGATATCATGAGTTCTAACCCTGTTGCTATTCAATATGATATTGATGGTTTGACAAATCCTGACCAAAACAGGACTATAACGGGTTTTATGACCGATTCGAGTAAATTTGAATTACAAGTTGAAGTTGAAGTGCCGATGATTGGTAGAGCCAAAAATTTTGAATTGAATGATACTTTCGATATCAACCTCGGGCAAGCAACCGATGTGACGCAAGCGGAATTTAAAATCATCACGGACAATGGAATGCCGATAGATATATCGCTCCAAGGTTATTTTGCCACCAGTAATGGGGCTATTATTGACTCAATGTACACGGCAAAGTCGCCTATACTGAGGGGGGCTCCTGTGAACAATTTGGGCTTGCCAACAAGCATCACGACAACGGAAAACCTGATAACGATAAATGCCGAGAAATTGAAAAAAATACGCAGCGCGAAAAAACTTATCATTCGCTATTCTTTCTCAACAACAAACAATGGGACTGTACCAGTTAAGCTGAAATCAACACAAGATGTACGGGTACGAATAGGAGTGAAGTTTGGTTTGAAAACACAATAGATTTAATCAGAATTTATAAAAGACTAAATATGAGTAAGCTCTGCGCTGTAACAGCCGCAGGGCTTGTTTTTTTTATTAGCTCATTTGCAATTCTCATAATTTTTATGTTCTTTTGTAAAAATTTCAATATAAAAAATTGGCATTCCACAGAACATTCACATTCCATTACAGACAATTCTTATTTATTCTTCGGGTCTTTCTATCTGTTTTTTTATAGAAAAACGTTCACACACTCATTTTAAAGTATAGCGGTACAACAAGATATTCCTTTGTCTTCGACAAATATGGGCATATCAAATGTTGGCATCATACTATTGGGAATAACCGATTTTAGCAATAAACATTCACTAACAACTTTTAAACTTTAATCGTATGAGCAAATTAGCTACTATTTTTTTTCTTGGAACTCTTTTTTGTCTGGTTGAATCCTGTAAACTCCCTTATGACGATGTTGATTTAAACGTAAAACTCACTCCGGAGTACGCCGTTCCATTGGTTGAAACAACCATGAATTTGAAAGATTTATTTGAAGGATTTGATGGCAATGCTTACCTTCAAGTCCAGTCTGACGGCACTTATAAAATGTTTTATAAGAGCCAAGTGATTGAAACACCCCCTTTAAATTTGTTTGCAAGCATGCCAGAAGTGCAAACCATTCCGATTGTTCAATCTGATATTGCGCTACCTTTTCCATCGCCTTCGGGTACTCGTATTGATGCGATTGATTTTAAAAAAGGCTTTTTTAAATGGCGTTTTAATGCACAAACAACTCCGCTGGCAGTGCGCATTTCGCTTCCTCAATTTACAAAAAATGGTCAATCGTTTTCAAAAACCTTTACCTTAACAAATGTTGCTGTTCGAGACTCTATTGACCTTAATGGTTGGCATTGCGAGCCGACGATGGATAATATCGTCATTAGCTATCAAGCAAGTAAGGCAAGTGGCGAATTCGTTTCATTGAATAATCAAGGTTTTTATGACATCACACGCTTTGAAGCAAAGAGCACGAAAGGTTATTTTGGGCAATTTTTACTCGTTTTGCCTAAGGATTCCATCGGTTTTGACTTTTTTAAGAATTGGAGACCTAATGGCAAAATCCGTTTTTCTGAGCCGAAAATTACTTTTGATTTTGACAATACATTTGGTTTCCCGCTTCAAATGCGTACTTCTTTTGCGGAATCTAATAATCAATCGGGGCAAAAAATTACTTTACAAAGTCCTTTGACAACAGGCGTAAATATATCTTTTCCTGCCATAAATGAAATGGGGCTTTCAAAAAAAACGACGCTGATTGTTGATAGTAAAAATTCAAACCTTAGCGACATCATAGTCAGTAACCCAACGGTCTTTTCGCAAACTTTGATTGGGATTTCTAATGTAGGTAATACCACAAAAAGTGCTGGTTTTTTAAACGATGATAGCCGCTTGAAAGCATCGGTTTCTATAGAAATTCCGCTTATTGGGACAGCCGAAAATTTTACTGCCTATGATACATTAGTACTCGATTTATCTAAGTTCTCGGAGGTTGCAGCTGCAGAATTCAAAATAACAACAGACAACGAAATGCCGATTGATATGGCTTTGCAAGGCTATTTCGTATCCTCAACGGGTGCTATAATTGATTCACTCGTTCTAAAAGAGCCTTTGATACTGAGGGGGGATCCAACGACTGTAGCCGGGACAACGATTGGAACATCATTGGCTTATAATTTTGTAAAAGTGGATGCTACAAAATTCGATCGTATCCGATCTGCCAAAAAAGTCATTATGAAAT
>JANMJN010000399.1:0-3773 GCA_031371355.1 Saprospiraceae bacterium | reverse complement strand
GACACAGCCGCAGAAAGAGCATTTGGATTTGGGTAGAGCCTCATGTCAATATCGCAACAAGTGTGCGCGAGGTTGTCCGTATGGAGCGTATTATAGTTCATTGTCGGGTGCGATACCAGCAGCAAATAGGACAAAACGCTTGACGACACTGCATGATTCGATTGTTTCAGAGATTATCTATGATGAAAAGAAGCAAAAAGCCACAGGCGTGCGCATCGTTAATCAAAAGACGATGCAAGTGCAGGAGTATTATGCTAAAGTCATTTTCCTCAATGCGGGTTCTATGAATACCGCAGGTTTGATGCTCAATTCTAAGTCTCATCGTTTCCCAACAGGCTTGGGCAACGACAGCGATCAAGTGGGGCGTAATATCATGGATCACCATCTCGGCGTAGGTGCAAGTGCCTCTATTGAAGGTTTTGAAGATGATTATATCTTTGGGCAACGCCCAAATGCCTTGTATATTCCACGTTTTAGAAACTGGGGTAGCGACAAACAGTCCTTTCTGCGCGGCTATGGTTATCAAGGCGGCGCAAGTCGGGCGGGTTGGAACAGAGGTGTGAATACCGACGGTTTTGGTGCCACTTTCAAGGAAGATTTGACCAAACCGGGTAGTTGGACAATTGGCTTTGGTGGTTTCGGCGAAGTTTTGCCAAACCCTAATAATCGTATGTATCTTGACACAGATAAAAAAGACAAATGGGGCGTGCCGATGATTGTGTTTGATGCAGCTTTTGGTGAAAACGAAATTGCGATGCGAAAAGATATGATGACTTCAGCGATAGAAATGCTCGATGCGGCGGGTTTCAAAAACATTACGGGTTATAATCGCCCTGAAGTACATTTGGGTTTGGGTATCCACGACATGGGTACTGCGCGCATGGGTCGAGACCCCAAAACCTCGGTTTTGAATGCCTTTAATCAAGTTCATGCTTGCAAAAACGTGTTTGTTACTGACGGGGCGGCAATGGCTTCATCGTCGTGCGTCAATCCGTCCATTACGTATATGGCATTGACGGCAAGGGCGGCAGATTTCGCCGTTGCGGAGTTGAAAAAGAAGAATCTTTGAGGTTTTTTGAAAAAAGATATTTCATACATTCTACTTCGGGTTAAGGCAGTTTCTCTTTGATTGACTGCCTTTTTTATAAAAAACAGTTAATATATCCTTTTTTGTCATTCTGAACGCAGTGAAAGAATCTGAATAAACAGTAAGTTCAGATTCTTTCACTGCGTTCAGAATGACAAAAAAGGAGTAAAAATAAATTAGTTTATGAGGCACATCATCACACAAATATTATTCCTTTTATCCCTTTCATTGAACAGTCAAGCGCAATCCGATAAAGTCTTGATGTACACCACTCCTGCACAATATTTTGAAGAAAGCCTTGTTCTCGGCAATGGCAAAATGGGGGCATCCGTGCATGGCGGCATACAGTCGGATAAAATCTTTCTGAATGATGCTACATTGTGGTCGGGTGGACCTGTGGATTCAAAAAATATCAATCCAGAAGCCTATAAACACCTCCCCTCAGTACGACAGGCATTAAAAGAAGAAAATTATCGCTTGGCGGACAGTTTGAATAAAAAACTGCAAGGCAAATTTTCAGAATCCTATGCGCCTTTGGGAACCTTGTTTTTAGACATGACACACACAGAAGGGCAAGCAACGAATTACAAACGAACATTGAATCTGAACGAAGCCATTTCGACCACACAATATAAGATAGGAGATGTCACTTATACCCGCGAGTATTTCATTTCACATCCACAACAAGTGATGGTCATTCGTTTGAAAGCGAGTCAAAAAGGTAAATTGACGTTTAACTTGCGTTTTAAAAGTCTTTTGCCGTTTAAAAACGCCGTTAAGAATCAAGTACTGCAATCATCAGGCGCAGCACCTGTTCATGCTGAGCCGAATTATCGCCGCAATGTGCCAAATCCAATTGTCTTTGATGAAGCAAAAGGAACACGTTTTACGACGTTATCAAAAATCGTCAAACACGATGGCTCTTTGATAACAACAGATTCGACGGTTGGTATAAACAACGGTAGCGAAGCATTGATTGTCGTCTCTATCGCCACAAGTTTCAACGGCTTCGATAAAGACCCAAATACTGAGGGGGGCAATGATGCGGCATTGGCAATGGCGCAATTAACAAAAGCGCAGAGTATTGGTTTTGAAGGACTTAAAATAGCGCATCTTAAAGATTATCAATCTTTTTTCAACAGAGTTGATTTAAAAATAAACGGCAATCCCGCTTCTAATCTGCCGACAGATGAACGTTTGATAGCCTATAAAGAGGGTGCAAAAGACCCAAGTCTTGAAACTTTGTACTTTAATTTTGGACGTTACTTGTTAATCAGCAGTTCGCGCACAAAAGGTGTTCCTGCCAACTTACAAGGCATCTGGAATCCGATTCTGCGCCCACCGTGGAGCAGTAATTACACGACCAATATCAATGCAGAAATGAATTATTGGTTGGCAGAAGTCTGTAATTTGTCTGAAATGCACCAACCCTTGCTTGGTTTTATTGAAAATCTATCAAAAACAGGTGCAGCAACGGCTAAAAATTTCTACAACGCCAAAGGTTGGACGGTGGCACATAATTCTGATATTTGGGCAATGTCAAACCCTGTGGGCAACTACGGCGAAGGCAGCCCGTCTTGGGCAAACTGGAATATGGGCGGTGCGTGGTTGGCAACGCATTTGTGGGAACATTATACTTTCACGAAAGACAAGGCTTTTTTGGAAAAATATGCCTACAACCTCATGCGCGGCGCAGCAGAATTTTGTTTGGATATGCTGATTGAAGATGGAAAAGGCAGCTTAGTTACTTCTCCCTCAACCTCGCCTGAAAACATTTTCATTACGCCCTCAGGCTACGCGGGTGCTACGGCTTATGGCACGACGGCAGATTTAGGTATTATTCGGGAATTGTTTCTACAAACCATTGAAGCGTCAAAAATTGTTGGTAAAGACGCTACTTTTAGACAGGTTTTGCAAGAAAAGCTAACAAAATTATACCCTTATCAAGTCGGTAAAAAAGGCAATTTGCAAGAATGGTACTACGATTGGGAGGACAAAGAGCCGCAACATCGGCACCAATCGCACCTTTATGGCTTATATCCGGGGCATCATATTTCAGTTGAAAAAACACCTGATTTAGCGGCTGCCTGTCGGCGAACTTTGGAGATAAAAGGCGATGAAACAACAGGTTGGTCAAAAGGTTGGCGCACCAATTTGTGGGCAAGGTTGCGCGATGGCAACCATACCTATAAAATGTATCGAGAGCTTTTGCGCTATGTCCCGCCCGATGGCAAAACGAATTATAGCGGCGGCGGCGGCACGTATCCCAACCTTTTTGATGCCCATCCACCGTTCCAAATTGACGGCAATTTTGGCGGAACGGCAGCCGTAGCTGAAATGTTGGTGCAGTCTGAAATGGGTAAAATCGAACTCCTTCCTGCCCTACCCGATGCTTGGGAAAGTGGTTCGGTCAAGGGTTTATGTGCGCGAGGTGGCTTTGTCGTTGATATGGTTTGGGAAAAGGGAAAATTGAAAACGGCTTCTATTTATGCCCCAAAAGGCGGTAATACAACTGTTTTTTATGGTAAAAAAACAAAAAAAGTATCTTTGGCAAATGGTCAAAGGAAGAGTGTGATTTTTTAATAATAACGTAATACTTGGATTTGACCACAGATGACACTGATTTGGCGGGTTTTCACTGATTTTTAGTTCCCTGCGGGATGACAAAGAAATCAGTGAAAACCCG
>JANMJN010000906.1:0-1957 GCA_031371355.1 Saprospiraceae bacterium | reverse complement strand
TTTTTGTCTTTATCAATTGTAATTTTTCCAACCAAAGTATCTCCACCAGAAGTATAAACAGTGTCTCGATTTGTAGGAGCATTTGTGTTTTGTGCTAACAGAAAATGTGAGGATATTAACAATAACACGATAATATAAAATCTCATATAGATTGATTTAAAAGTTTACGTTTGTTTTTTGAAAAACAAAATTAACCAATAAACCAAATAGAAAAAAGCAATCATTTTGTTTTGCACTTAGGATTTATCCAAACAATAAGATTTTACAATATCAAAAGTCAGATTTTATATGAAACTGAATTTTCGGATGCTGTTCTTGTGCCATTTGTAATGCCCAAGCCGATTCTGCCAGAAAAACGGGATTACCGTGTTTGTCCATCGCCATATCGCGGCGGCGGCGGTCGTAAAATTCCTCATATGCCTTTTTGTCGTCACACGTTACCCACAATGCCTTGTGCAAATTAACAGGTTCATAATCGCAACTGGCACCGTATTCACCTTTCATACGATATTGAATAACTTCAAATTGGAGCGCACCGACAGTACCAACAATTTTCCGTTGGTTGATGTCACGTGTGAAAAGTTGCGCCACGCCTTCGTCCATGAGTTGCTCCAAACCTTTTTGAAATTGCTTGGTTTTCAACGGGTCTGTATTGTTTACATAGCGGAATTGCTCTGGCGAAAAACTTGGAATACCTTTGAAATGCAAAACCTCCCCCTCAGTAAGTGTATCGCCAATCTTGAAATTTCCACTGTCGTACAAGCCCACAATGTCGCCCGGAAATGCCTCGTCAACGACTTCTTTTTTCGCAGCCATAAAGGAGGTTGGGTTTGAAAACTGCATCAATTTGTTATTTCTAACGTGTAAATATTTTGTGCCCCGTTCAAAAGTACCACTACAAACACGTACAAAAGCAATACGGTCGCGGTGTTTGGGATCCATATTAGCATGGATTTTAAAGACAAAACCTGTGAATTTGGGTTCATCAGGTTGAATTTCACGTTCTTCAGTGAAACGAGGCAATGGCGACGGGGCAATTTCACAAAAGCAATCCAAAAGTTCTTTTACACCAAAATTATTGACCGCGGAGCCGAAAAAGACAGGTTGAATTTTACCATCGCGATAGGCTTGTGCATCAAAAGGGTCGTAAATGGACTCCACCATTTCCACCTCTTCCCGAAGTTTTGCCGCCGCCCTCGGATTGATAATAGCATCTAATTCAGGGTCGTTGAGGTCGTCAAAAATAATGACTTCATCGTCCTGCTTGCCATGTGGACGAAAGAGATTGAGTGTTTTTTCATATAAATTGTAAACGCCTTGAAAGTCGCTGCCCATACCGATGGGCCAACTGAGGGGGCGCACCCGCAAGCCGAGTTTCTGTTCAATTTCATCTAAAAGGTCAAACGCATCTTGTCCTTCACGATCGAGTTTATTGATAAAAACAATGATAGGTGTGTTGCGCATTCGCGAAACGGCAACGAGTTTTTCCGTTTGAGATTCGACACCTTTTGCCACATCTACGACGACGATCACAGAGTCCACAGCCGTCAAAGTACGGTAGGTATCTTCAGCAAAGTCTTGGTGACCAGGCGTATCTAAAATATTGATTTTCAAATTTTTATAATCAAAAGCCATGACAGACGTCGCCACCGAAATACCCCGTTGTTTTTCGATTTCCATAAAGTCTGAAGTCGCATGTTTCTTAATTTTATTCGATTTGACTGCGCCCGCAATCTGTATCGCACCGCCAAAAAGGAGTAATTTTTCGGTCAAAGTCGTTTTACCCGCATCGGGGTGACTGATGATGCCGAAAGTGCGACGGCGTTTTATTTCTTCTATAAATGACATATTTGAATGCTATTATTTTTTGCGGCGCAAAATTAGCGTTTTCGAGCGATTATTTAAGCAAGAAGTCAAACATCTTGAAATCGTCACGTAAATAGAGGGATTAAACGGT
>JANMJN010000899.1:0-3109 GCA_031371355.1 Saprospiraceae bacterium | reverse complement strand
GAAGGGCTTCCTGCTATCTCACCTGCGGAACTCACCCAACTCGGTGTGTTGTAAAATGTTGTAAAATACTGAGGGGTGTCAAAAAAAATTAAACACTTTATCTAATCATTTATTAAATCGAATTTACTTATGAAGGCTCTTAACGTAATTATTTGTTTGGGCGTTTTTATAACGTCAAGCCAAGCGGTGCCTGCTTGGTTGACTCATTATTTGCCTAATACATTTGCGGCAAGAACAGCTGTCGTTTCTTTTTCTATTGGCACAAAAGGCTATATTGGTTGTGGAACGAAACAAATTACTACCAATAACCCCATTGACCAAGATTTTAGAGATTTTTGGGAATATAATTCTCTGAACGATACATGGACTCAAAAAACTGATTTTGGTACCCTCAGTTTGGGCGGTCGAAAAAATGCTGTAAGTTTTGTTATTGGCTCAAAAGGTTACGTCGGAACAGGAGGTAATTTCTCTGGTAATAATTTGAAAGATTTTTGGGCATACGACCCCAGTACTAACCTTTGGACGGCAGTAGCAAACTTTCCAGGTTCGATTGAGTATCGAGGTGTTGCATTCGCAATTAATGATATAGGTTACGTCCGGTCGGGTGATCCCGTAGCAATGGCAGCGGGTACGGCTTTTTGGTCATTTGATGGTACTTCTTGGACTCAAAAAACTGATATAACACCAGGACCAACGGGTTTAGTTAGAACCAGCGCTGCTGGGTTTTCACTTAATGGAAAAGGATATATCGGAACAGGCTATAATAGCGGTCCTAAAAAAGATTTTTATGAATATAACCCAACATTGAACTCATGGACACAAAAAGCAGATTTTGGTGGCGTATCACGCTTTAATTCATTTGGTTGTTCGACTGCTTCAAAGGGTTACATTGGTTTAGGTTATGATGCAGTTGGAGAAGCAAGAAGTGTTTGGGAATATGACCCTGCGGGTGCTGGTACATGGACTCGGATACTTGATTACCCAGGAGGTGACTATCGTGCCCAAGCTTTTGGGTTTACTATTGCTGATAACTTATATGTTGGTACAGGGAATACTGGTTCTGGTTCTGAATCAAATTATTTTAACGACTTTTACATTTACGCTCCAAGTGGTGTACATGTTTTACCCGTCGAACTAACTACTATAAACGCCAATGCAGACGCTCAAAAAGAACAAGTGGCGGTCAATTGGCAAACAGCCACAGAAAAAGAAAGTGCTTATTTCGCTATAGAAAGACAAAGCAAAACAAATGGTCAATTCGAAGAAATTGGACGGGTTAAAGGCGCGGGAAACAGTGATAAAACATTGACTTACAATTTTATAGACGAAAAACCTGTCTATGGGGTCAGCTATTACCGTTTGAGATTGGCAGATATTGATGGCAAAACAACTTACTCAAAAACCGTAAGCGTTTCATATAAAGGGGGTGCAAAAGTTAAGGTTTTTCCAACTTATACGGATGGGTACGTGACTATTGAAAATGGCGATAAACATATTGACGGCATTTATGTATGGAATGCGTCGGGTCAATTGATGTTACAATCCAAACAAACACATTTGTATTTATGCGATTTGCCAAGAGGAATGTATCTTGTACAAGTGAAAGAAGGAAGCGAAACATTTGTTCAGAAAATTACCAAATGGTAGTTACACAATTTGATTTCGAATAGATAAGTATTCAACGATTAATATTCTCA
The DNA here is from genome assembly GCA_031371355.1 of Saprospiraceae bacterium. GTDB lineage: Bacteria > Bacteroidota > Bacteroidia > Chitinophagales > Saprospiraceae > JAAFJT01. The sequence continues at coordinate 1,412 of JANMJN010000899.1, read as the reverse complement.
TAGCGTCATAAGCCTTTTGTTTGGTTTATGACGCTTTTTTTTTTACAAATAGCGGCAATAATTGCCGTAAATTCGTGTCTCGTAAATCTTAATCATCAAATAAATCCAGATCTATCCATGATTCAGTTTATTCTCAATAATAAAACCATTCACACAGAATTGCCACAAGGCTTGACTGTTCTCGATTTTGTCCGTTATCAACAACATTTGATGGGAACGAAAATTGGTTGTCGGGAAGGCGATTGTGGCGCATGTACTGTCCTCATTGGTGAATTGTCTGCGACGGGTGAAGTTGTTTATCGCACTATGACCTCCTGCTTGGTGCCGTTGGCAAATGTGCAAAGTAAACATGTTGTTACAGTTGAAGGAATTAACCAATGTGAAGGGTTAACACCCGTTCAGTCCGCCATGGTCGAAGAGAACGGCACTCAATGCGGCTTTTGTACGGTCGGTTTTGTGATGTCATTGACAGGTTTCGCGCTGCAAAATGGCGTACATACTGAGGGGGCTGCCATCGCTGCAATTGACGGTAATATCTGTCGTTGCACAGGCTATAAATCCATTGAACGAGCAGCCAAAAGATTGACGGATTTGTTGAATCCAAAAGCAGAAGGACAAACAGCCCTCGGCTTTGCCATTGATAATCAAATAGTTCCATCTTATTTTTCAACCATAAAATTGAAATTAACGGAGCTAAATAAGCATAAACGCGTTGAATCACCTACGCATAATGTTGTCGCTGGCGGTACCGATTTATACGTTCAAAAGCATGATGACATGCCGCAGATAACCGCCAAACATCTTTTTGACAATAAAATACTGAGGGGGGTAAAATGGGAAAATGGTTGGTTTACAATCGGTGCTTCCGCAACCGTATCAGACCTAAAAGAATCGCCTGAAATGAATGCGGCTTTTCCAAATTTGCAAAAACACTTAAAACTCGTCAGCTCAACGCCCATTCGCAATATGGCGACAATAGCGGGAAACCTCGTCAACGCTTCACCAATTGGGGATATGACGGTTTTTCTTTTAGCTTTAAATGCGACTATTTTCCTTAAAAATGAAGAAGGAGAGGAGCGTGAAATAGCCCTAAAAGACTTTTATCAAGGCTATAAAACCCTTGATAAAACGGCAGATGAAATTCTAACCAGTATCCGTTTTCAACAACCTGATGGGAACAGTTATTTCAATTTCGAAAAAGTTTGTAAACGGACACATCTCGATATTGCCAGCGTTAATACGGCTATTTACTTGAAAATTGAGGACAATATCCTTGTTGATGTACATGTAGCAGTGGGCGGTGTTGCTCCGATTCCTTTGTATTTGCAAAAAACATCAGCGTTTTTATTGAATAAAAACAGCACAAATACTGAGGGGTGGTTTGATGAAGTCAACAGCATATTGCAATCTGA
>JANMJN010000196.1:0-6642 GCA_031371355.1 Saprospiraceae bacterium | reverse complement strand
TATGGCTTATTTGACCCCCTCAGTATATTTCGCTTTTTTGCCAAAAATCGGTAATGCTTTTGCTAATATACTGATTAAAGGTTTGGTAGTCAGTGCTTTATATGTTTTCTTAATTCTTAGATTTAAGGTTTCAGAAGATGTGAATGGCGCTTATGAGAATGCTTTGAATATTATTCGAAGAAGGAAATAGTTATTAAAAAAGCCCCCTCAGTATTTTGCCCAAAGACAAACACGAGGAGGCTTTTTTTATCAAAAATCTCAAATATTAACGCATCAAAGACTTACCAGGATAAGTCGCCATTGCGCCCAATTCCTCTTCAATACGGAGCAACTGATTGTATTTCGCTATCCGATCGCTGCGGCTTGCAGAACCTGTTTTGATTTGTCCACAATTCAACCCCACTGCTAAGTCAGCAATCGTCGTATCTTCAGTTTCGCCTGAACGGTGGCTCATAACGCTTGTGTAGCCATTACGAGTTGCAAGATTGACCGCATCCACTGTTTCAGAAAGTGAGCCAATTTGGTTTACTTTGACAAGGATAGAGTTGGCAATATTATTCGTAATGCCTTGTTGCAAACGAGTAACATTGGTTACAAATAAATCGTCACCGACTAATTGAATGCGGTTACCTACTTTTTCAGTCAAGTTTTTCCAACCTGCCCAATCATCTTCTGCGAGACCGTCTTCAATGCTTAAAATGGGATATTTGTTGCACCAGTCAACCCAAAAGTCAACCAATTGGTCAGAAGTCATTTGTTGACCCGACGATTTTTTGAAAATATACATACCGGTTTCGGCATTGTACAATTCACTCACCGCTGCGTCCATAGCTATCATGACATCAATACCCGGTTTATAACCGGCTGCTTCAATCGCAATCATAACTGTATCAATCGCTTCAACATTGCTTTTGATATTAGGGGCAAAGCCACCTTCATCGCCTACGTTTGTCGAATAACCTTTCTTTTTCAAAACACCTTTTAAGGCGTGGAAAATCTCAACACCCATGCGCAAACCTTCTTTGAAAGTCTCTGCACCAACGGGCATCACCATAAACTCTTGAAAATCAATAGAGTTGTCAGCGTGTTCGCCACCATTCAAGATATTCATCATCGGCACAGGCATAACATGTGCGTTGATGCCGCCGAGGTAACGATATAAAGGTTGGTTAGATTCGCGAGCTGCCGCTTTTGCAACGGCAAGGCTGACACCCAAAATGGCATTTGCGCCCAATTTGCCTTTGTTAGGCGTGCCATCCACCTCAATCATCAATTTGTCAATCAAGCGTTGCTCAAAAGCATCGTGACCGTGCAAGATGTCGTTTAAAGTGGTATTGACATTATTGACGGCTTCTAACACCCCTTTACCGAGATAGCGAGACTTGTCGCCGTCGCGTAGTTCAACCGCTTCGTGTGTACCTGTTGATGCACCAGATGGAACGGCAGCTCTGCCGATAAAACCGCCTTCGGTCATTACTTCAACTTCAATAGTCGGGTTGCCACGCGAATCGAGAATCTCGCGGGCATGTACGTTCAGAATTTCACTCATTTATTAAGTTTGATTTTTTATAAGAAATAGACATTAATCGTTGATTTTGTTTCAACAGAACCCCTCAGGAGCGACATGTTTTGCAAGGCACTTGTGGGCAGATTAAATTTGGATGATGATATTTGGTAAGACGTGCAAAGATAAGTTTTTGAAACCAAATCAAGTATTTACTAAGATAAAAATCTGAATTTTACTTATCAAAGCATAATTCGAATAGGCAAAATAGGCATATAATGTAAAAAAATGGTATTCCATAGTTTAGAAAACGGTGGAACGAACACAGTACACTTACATCGTATATGGGTTTTAACATCATGTTTTTTTGGGTTTAACTTCAAACTCAAAGCTATTCCTAAAAAAGCATACTTCAAATTCATTGAAAAAATTGGTTTGACCTAAAATGACAGGTGTATTATCGTGTGATACCCAAGCAAATGCAAGTAAAACAGGTGAAAAATTACTGATTTCAGCTTTAACGACGATAGGCTGCGCCAATGAATTAGCCATGTTTCCTGCAAGACGAATGACTGCTTTTTGAGAATCCCATATTCCACCTAATTGTTGACCAATTGAAAACGGCAATACATTAATCGTAGCACCACTATCAACAAGCCCAAAAACATCAAGTGATGTATTATTCAATTTGAGGGTTATGGCTAAACGTGGCATACTGTCTAATTGAGTATGATTTGGATGTGTAGTTGAGTAAGAAAATCTCATAATAGTTTAATTTTCTTGTGTTGTTTCCATAAGTGCTTGCATGAGTATATCGGCAGCACCTGCCTCAAATTGCGGCGTAAGTAAATAATAGGTTTTATAAGGCTCAAAATATGTTTGCTCTTGATTCTTTGGCGAATCAATCTCCTCTGCTAAAAATCGAATAAGCCTAAGTTTATCAAGAAAAGCCAATTGGCGAATGTTAGGCAGCAATTCAGTTAATGTTACCATGTTTTATTTTTTCTGTAAAATTAAAGGTTTTATATCATTTTCAAAATTTTATGACCACCAATTTCGCAAAGCATCTACAAAACCTATAAACCGATTGCGATATTTCCAAACCACATAATAAGGTGTTAATGTCGCATTAAAACCCCTAAAAAAGGATTCAATACCTTGCAACATTGAGCCTTCAAAATCAAAAACATCCAGACCTTTGTCTTTGGCATCTTGAATGGCTTGACCCATTAACGCGTGCATCGCTCCTTGTTGCCGTCCCATTTCAGTTGCGCCTCCTGCCAAATAATAGGCTGTTTTTTTATCAAAAACAATATAAATCGCAGCTTCAATGCCCCCCTCAGTATTGTTTGCAAAATAAATCACTCTTTGTTCATTTTTTTCTAAAAGCCTATCCACTCTTTGCCAAACAGAGTAGGGTATAGGGCTTTTAAGGTTTTGACGTTCAAAAGTTAAGTTGCTGATTGTCAAAAACTTATCTAAGTCATTGGATTGTGTTATATGAAAATGTTGCTCTGCTTTGCGAATATTCCGTTTTGTATTTTGATTAAAATCAGTGAAAAGATTGTCCGTTTTTTTTAAATCTAACTGATAAGTATAACGCGTCGTTTGCTTAAAACCAGCCCAAAAGAAAGGTTGCCAATCGGTTAAGGTTGTTGAAAAACGAAAATTGGCAAAGTGAAAAGGTGGTAATTGCCGAATAAGTTCCGCCAATATTTTCTTCACAGAATCATAATGCTCATGCGGTTTTTGGGTACCCATTTTTTTAAACCAAATCCCACAAAAAGCTGATAAAGGTGGTTCGCTTAAAACCGTAAAACCCCATTTTTGCTTCATTTGGAAGGTTAAAGCGCCGATTATTTGTCCTTTTTTATCTTTTGATAAAACGACTTGCCAGCTCGACCCCTCAGTAACGACAGCATCTAACCACCCATTTTGCATGAAAATGGGTATGGTTTCCTCTGTTTGACAGAGCTCTATATAGTCAAGTTTGTTTTGTTTCATTTTACTTATCCAAAATTTTCTTACAACTTTAATACAAATAATAAAAAAAAATTCTTGAAATAAGGGCAAAAATAATCATCTTCGCCACCTAAACAACAAGAATGTATGAAATCTAAACCTATCGATATCGTCAGCGTTGGTGAACTGCTGATTGATATGATTTCTATTGATTTTGCCGACAAAATGGACGAAGTTGAGACTTTTAAGCGTATTGTCGGCGGCAGCCCAGCCAATTTAGCAATGAATATGCGCCGTTTGGGCAATAATGTTCGCCTCGTTTCTACGGTTGGAGACGATGATATGGGCGATTTTTTGATGAATTATGTCAAAAAATTGGATTTAGACACTTCTCTTATGCGTCAAACGAATGTGCCAACAACCTTAATATTGGTCAGCCGTTCAAAAAATGTCAGCAATTTTGAGGCTTATCGCAGTGCAGATACGCACATTTCGATGAGTCAAATGCCTGATGATGTTTTGAGTCAAACCGCTATTTTCCACACGACTTGTTTTGCGTTGTCCAAACAACCCGCTCAGATGAATATACTGAGGGGGGCAAAACGTGCCGTTGATTTTGGTTGTCAACTGAGTATTGACGCCAATTACGCTCCTAAAATTTGGGAAAATAGAGTTGAAGCGCAACACATTGTAGCTGAGTATTGTAGCTACGGTGCTTATGTGAAAATAAGCGAAGTAGATTGGGCACGTCTTTACGATTCAGAATTAACCGACCCTGCTGCTGCGGCTGCTCATTTCCTACAATTGGGCGCTAAAAACGTATGTGTAACATTGGGTGGTGATGGTTGTTTTGTTGCAGATACTGAGGGGGGGCATTTCCTCGCTGCCCGAAAAGTTGAAGTAAAAGATACAACTGGCGCTGGCGATGCTTTTTGGTCTGGTTTCTTAACGGCTCGATTGGATGGTTATTCTGTTTTGGATGCCGCCAAAGCGGCGCGGAGAATGGCTGAATTGAAACTGGGGCATTTTGGACCTTTGCCTGCAAGTGTTTCTAAATCAGTTATTTATGAAGATATTGCTGTTTAAGATTTTAAGATTTTAAGTAAAATTACGATAATACTCTATTTACGAATCTTATCGTCTTTGTACTTAAAATCTTAAAATCTTAAAAAATTATGGTTTCTCAAACTTAGTTAATTCTGAATAACCCTCCAATTCACCTTTTTGATTATAGGTTTCAGATTTAACCAATCCGACACCAGGCGCAAGCCATTGTACGGCTTTAATTGAGCGCTTGAACATCACTTTCATATCCATATCATAGGAAATTTTGTAGCAATCGAATGTGCCAGCAGGCGTTGTGATGCTTTCTTTTTTCTCAACTTTCCGATTTTTCATATCGAATTTCATGTTCATAAACGTCATACCATTCGAGCCCATCTTCATTTCTGTCGTACCATCCGATAAAGTCATCCCTTCTGTCAAAACGGGCGGAATTTCGATGCCTGTACCAGAAATAGAAACTTCCATATTTTTCATTTGTGTCGCAAAATCTGCCATCATCATCGAACTAATGTCCAATTTGATAGTACCATTTTCGCATTTGATATTGTAGGTTTTTGCTTCGGTAATGACCTTCCCTTTGTCATTTTTCATTGTCGCTTCAATAGTCGCATCGAAATTTGAACCACTGGATGTTATCGTTTTGACTAATGTTTCGCTTGTACTCGTGATTTTACCTTTTTCATTATAATTCGTCATAGCAATTTTTGTCCCTTCTTTCATGGCATAAAAACTCTGCGAACAGTCCTGTGCAAATGTAAATTGGAAGAAAGACAATAAGGCAGTGACAACAAGGCTCGTTTTTTTCATCTTGATTGATTGCGTAGTTTGAAATTGGTGAATTAAAAATTGATATTCAAATATACAACAAAAACACCTTTTTGCATTCTTTTAGTTCAGTAAGCCTTGTTAAATTGCTGTTAATACTCGGGATTCGAATATCCAAATCCCGAGTATTCAAATCCCGAGTATCCGAATCCCTAAATCTGCATATCCACCTTTTTAGTAGGAGCCAACATTTCATTCCGTAAAGCCAATTGACGGGCTACATTTTGAGCAACGTTTATAAAGGCTTGTTTAGTAATCGGTTCATCACCGATAACGGCAGGTTTACCTGAGTCCCCGCCTTCACGGATGCCCATAACGAGCGGAATTTGACCCAAAAGAAGACTGTTGCTTTGTTTAGCAAGTTTTTTGCCACCGCCTTCTCCGAATATTTTGTATTGACGGTCGGGCATATCTTCGGGTGTGAACCAAGACATATTTTCAACAATGCCTAAAATCGGGACATTGACTTGTGGCAACAGAAACATATTGATGGCTTTAACCGCATCAATAACCGCTACTTCTTGAGGCGTTGTGACGACGACAACACCTGTTACAGGAACTGTTTGCACCAATGTCAGTTGCACATCGCCCGTGCCAGGCGGCAAATCCACAACGAGATAATCGAGTTCTCCCCACAACGTATCGTTGAAAAACTGTTTGATAACACCCGCCAAACGAGGACCCCTCAGTACAACCGCCTGTTCAGGCTCAATGATATTGCCAATGCTGATGACTTGCATGCCATACGCTTCGAGCGGAACCATTTTGGCAACGCCATACACGTCTTGCAATCGCGGTCTTTGTCCTTGCAAACCCAACATCGTCGGAATACTCGGCCCATAAACGTCTGCATCCATGATGCCCACGCGTGCGCCCAATGATTTTAAACCCAAAGCCAAATTGACCGCAACGGTTGATTTACCAACGCCACCTTTGCCCGATGCAACGGCAATGATATTCCTCAAATGCGGCAACGGACGTTCGGGTGCTTGCGCCGCACCCCCCTCAGTAGGACGCGCCAACGTATGCACATTGGTTTGCGCTTGCGGATATTCCTTTTGTATCGCCGCGATGCACGCAAAAATCAATTCTGTTTTGTTGCCCATATTGAGCGTTGGCAACACGAGCGTAAAGTTGACATTGTCGCCTTCAATCTTTAGCCCTTCTACCATGCGCCTTTTTATAATGTCTTGACCAGTTGCAGGGTCATTGACTGTGCGTAGGGCATCTACTATTTTGTTATTATCTATCATTTTTTTATAGTTTATAGTGGATAATGGATAGTG
>JANMJN010000173.1:0-3113 GCA_031371355.1 Saprospiraceae bacterium | reverse complement strand
TCGACCATTTTCATCCTCTAAAATCAGGATTTGTAAACGCATCTTCTTCTTTATCGGCAACCAGAAGAGCAGCGCATTAACAACACGATAGACAATTTCGACAACGACCTTAACGACCGCTCGAACAACTGCCTTGACCACCCGCCAAACTTTCTTGACGGCTTTTTTGAATTTTGACCAGAATCCCATGATGCAACAATGTTTAAAATCGCCTACTCTGAATGGATTTTCGGCTTACTCCACTTGGTGTTTAATGCTTTTCTATCTCAATGTCTGGGCTGGTTGTGTTTTGATGTAATTGTTTTCTTCCACAACACCCCCTCAGTATTTTGATAGTGTATGAGCGGGTGCAATTTTTAATATGTGGGTTTAAAAATTTGAATGCATTTGTGGTTTAGGTTACTTATTTTTAATATTTTGAATACTTAAGTGTATCTCTTTTGATGGTTGAGTATTCTTTTTGAATATTCGAATATCAATGGTCTGATAGTCATTTATACATTTTAACCGCATACAAATATTTTGGACTTAAATATATTCATGTGCATTAAACATGAATCATTTATCGCCTTTAAAAACCAATTGGTTACCATCAACAGCATATTTTCCAGAGGTTAAATCCTTTAAATATTTGCCCAACCAATTTTTAAAACCATCGGAAAGTAACTCTCTATCTTCATCCATGTGTTTAAACATGATTATTTGTCCAACAACCCCCAAATTTGTTGGGTCTAAATCGATACAAATCAAGTCTCCAAGATTGTTCGCTGCAATTGGAATCCATTTTATATTCCACCATACAGGCTTGATAGTTGGCGGTGATTGTGCTTTGGCATTTAGTTTGCCTTCATCAAAAAGGCGTTTCATTAACTGCCATTCACCTAAGCTGTGTTTTAAAGACAATATCTGCCATCCTCCGAATAACGAAGAGGCATCCCCGCCTTGTCCATCGTGAATTCTCAATGAATTTTTAAATTGCTCGGGTAATTTGCATCCCGTTTTTTTCTCAAAAGAACTAATGTCTTTTTCTTTCGCTCCTGAAAGCAAATCTAAATAAATGAGGTTAATATTTTTTTGTAACCACATTTCAATGTCATCCCACATCTGTTTCATAGGCTATACAGTACTTCTAATTTTAAAATAATATTTTCTTGATGAATTGGTTTTTAACTCCGTTATGGCTATTTCTTTCCCACTTGTTGGATATGCAACTTTAGCCCCTGCGAGTGTCGGTCCAGCACTTCTGTTTACTCCTTTATCTAAAGGCCATAAGTTGTCTAATTCATCGTGTCCTCCAAATTGAATTTCCTTGACATGATCACCATCCAATCCTTCATCAGCAGGCCTGAAACCATAAGGATTTAATTCACTATTCAGTTTGTCTCCTCCTGGTGTTGTTGCTGTTGATAGAGGTCCTACTATGGTGCCAATGCTTATCCGATTTTCGCTCGAAATACCAATACGATCTCCGCCTAAAAGAGTGCCTCCTCTATGAGGGGAATAGGCTTTTACTTCAGCTCCTGTACTATCTTTAGCGTTTCTTGTAAAAAGACCTTTTAGTACAGATTGGCTTCTTGCAACACCAATGCGACCACCAAAATACATTGTAGGATAACTTGCAGAAGGTGGTTTTGGCCAATCAATTAAAAACGGATTATCCTTACTTCCTGGCAATGGCAGGTTTTTAGTTTTTCTTTGTACAATTGGCTCATATTCAAAATCTACAGAATTTTCATGCTTTGCCACTGATGTGATATTTATTACAGCAGCATGGTCAGCATTCACCTTATCTTTTATTGCCTTTGCTTCATCTTCAGTGACATCTCCTTCATCTTGCTCTTTCTCCCCCTCCGTATCAATCTCTGCCAAAGCATTCGCAAGCGTATCATCCTCATTTTCACCTTTACCAAGCAATTTCTCAACAAAACTCCGCAACTTCCGCACAAGGTTCTCTACCCCTTGCTCTACCTTTTCACGCAAGTTTTTAATGACTTCTTTTATCTGGTCAACCACGCCATCCAAGCCAAAAAGATACGCTAAGATAGTCAATACGACAGGAATCGCTGCCGCTAAAGCCTTTTCAAAGAAATTAGCCGCCGCCGCTATAACACCTTTTATCAAGTCAGCGATACCGTCTAAAACGCCGTTGATGATTTCGAGAATCTCGCGTGCTTTGTCGGCAACGGCTTGAATGACGTTGAAAACATCAATAATGGTTGTGATAACAGCCATCACACCTGTCGGGTCGAGTTTAGAAGCGACCCAAACCAATGCCTTTTTAACTATTGTCCCTTCAAGCCAACCAGCCACACCGTCGAGAATCATATCCCAAATACTGCCAATTTTCTTTTCAAGCCTATCCCAAACCGTACCGCCTTCTTCGTCCTCGGTCAAAAGTCCTTCAAAGAAATCCCAGACTTTTGCAAAGCGGGCTGCCCATGTCAAAATCTTAGCTTTCAGACCTTTTTTCTCAGGGAAAACCTTCTGGATTTGTGTGGCAATCATGTCAATCGTAATACCCAGTATCTCGAAAGCCAATTTAAGCATTGACCTAAACGAAAAGTCTTTAGGCTGCTCAATACCTGTGCCTTGCAATTGACCAAACAACCACGCTTGCATACCACTCAGTAAATGCGTCCAAATATTGCCGAAAAACTGCGTGAAGCCGACTTTCAACGCTTGGATAAAGTTACTCAAAAAGCCCAATGGGTCAGAGAGGATATCCATGAGGTTTTGCGCCGCTTTAGTGATAACACTTGTCACCAACTCTGGCGGAATACCAATAATACCCAACATGGTGCTGTAAAAAGTCCACAATGCCCCCTTGAAGTCACCATCAACAAACACTTTTTTCAGGATGACCAATGCCGCATTCTGTATTTTCTCCCAAATACCTTCAATGGCTTGTAGTTTTTGGAAGAACGGCATCCGACCCAATATCTGTTCGATGATGAATTTCTTAATCGGGTCTTTGTGGCATTGCGGCAGCAGCATCCAAACGGGTCCGAGTATTTGGTCTGGCAATTTGCCCAATAAATCACCCAAAACATCGAACACTTTTTTCAAAGTATCGAGTATCGGTTTCAGCCACGTCCCTATCTTAGACAAGCCAT
>JANMJN010000152.1:0-2994 GCA_031371355.1 Saprospiraceae bacterium | reverse complement strand
CTAAATTTTCATCATTTATCATTTAATTTTTATCAATAATCAATCATTCACATTAAAATGAAAAAACTAAGATTACCTTTTTTAACACTTTTTCTCTTTGCTATTTCTTTACAAATAGGCACATCACAAGCCAAATTGGTTGAAAAAGTAACCCGTAAAGGCGATGAAATCCTCATTCCTTACGAAAAGTATGTATTGCCCAACGGCTTAACACTCGTTATTCACGAAGACCATTCCGACCCATTGGTACATGTGGACGTAACGTATCACGTCGGTTCGGCACGCGAAGAGATTGGCAAATCGGGTTTTGCGCACTTTTTTGAACACATGATGTTTCAAGGCTCTGACAATGTGGCTGACGAAGAACATTTCAAATTGGTGACAGCAGCGGGTGGCACGCTCAACGGTTCAACGAACCAAGACCGTACGAACTATTACGAAACATTGCCGAGCAATCAACTTGAAACAGCTTTGTGGTTGGAGGCTGATCGTATGGGCTTTTTGTTAGATGCCGTGACGCAAAAGAAATTTGAAGTACAACGTTCAACGGTCAAAAATGAGCGTGGACAGAATTACGACAACCGTCCTTATGGCTTGGCAGGAGAAACAACAGCTAAAAATATGTATCCTTATGGGCATCCATACTCTTGGTTGACAATTGGTTATGTCGAAGACCTTGACCGTGTGAATGTCAATGATTTGAAAAACTTTTTCCTACGTTGGTATGGACCCAACAATGCGACCCTTACTGTGGGGGGCGATGTGAACGTTCAAAACGTCATCAAATTGACTGAAAAATACTTCGGTAGTATTCCTCGTGGCGAAGCAGTCGCAAATATGCCGAGTATGGTGGCTTCGTTGGACAAAGACCGTTATTGCTCTTACGAAGACCAATACATCAAAGTACCCTTGATGGCAATGACTTTTCCTGCCGCACCTGAGTATTCAAATGACGAAACAGCATTAAATTGTTTGGCTGAAATCATTGGACAAGGCAAAAACTCTTTGTTATATAAGAATATGGTGAAAACGCAGTTGGCTATACAAGCGTCTTGCTTCAATTCTACTTCGGAACTGTCGGGTGAATTTACATTTCGGGTTTTACCATTGCCTGGCAAGTCTTTGGCAGATATGGAAAAAATGACGCGCCAAACCATCGCTGAATTTGAAAGTCGGGGCGTAACAGACGATGATATTACTCGTTTTGTAGCAGGTTATGAATCGGGTACGATTAGTCGTTTGTCGAGTGTAGCGGGCAAAGTCTCTACATTAGCAGCTTTCCAGACTTACCAAAACAATCCGAATTTCATGACAGAAGAATGGAAACGGGTTCATGCCCTGACCAAAGCTGACATTATGCGGGCGTATAATCAATATCTGAAAGGCAAAAACTGCGTCGTTTTGAGTGTTTATCCAAAAGGAAAAGCCGATGCAGTCGCTGCAGCAGACAATTATACCGTTTCTACTGAGGGGTACAAAGCACCCGATTATGGTTATGCGGGTATGAAATACGTCAAAGCCAAAGATGATTTTGACAGAAGCAAAAAGCCTGTGGGCGGTGCAAGCCCAGTCATCAAAGTTCCTCAAACATGGACGGCGAAGTTCAAAAATGGCATCCAAGTCATGGGTACAAAAAATGATGAAATTCCAAAAGTGACATTATTGATAAGCATTGATGGAGGCAATCGTTTGTTGGCGAATGATTTAGGCAAAGCAGGTTTGGCGGACATCACGGCTAAAATGTTGAATGAAGCAACAGAAACCTATTCATCTGAACAAATATCAAGCGAATTGGACAAATTAGGTGCAGGCATCTCGTTTTCTGCTTCATCTGAAAGCATGGATATTTCTTTGGATGTGCCTAAAAAGAATTTAGACAAGGCATTGACCCTCTTAGCTGAGAAAATTTTGCGTCCAAAATTTGATGCTAAAGACTTTGAACGCATCATAAAACAAAGTTTGGAACAGGTTAAAATACAACAAGCACAACCTGGTTTCATTGCTTCAAATGTCTATAATAAAACACTTTTTGGCAATGATAACATAAAGGCAACACCGACAACGGGTTATAGCGAAACCCTTAGCAAATTGACGCTCGATGATGTTAAAAGTTTTTATGCGAAGGCAATAACGCCCAATTTGGCTAAATTAGTTGTCGTAGGTGATGTGGACGAGAAGGAAATTATGCCCAAACTCCAATTCTTAGACCAATGGCAATCACGTAAAACAGTTTTACCAAAGACAAAAGGTAGTCAAGCGATTGTTAAAACCAAAATCTATTTGGTGGACAAACCCAAGTCGGCACAATCTGAAATTCGTATCGGTAATGTGACGGACATGCCTTACGATGCCACAGGCGAGTATTATCAATCTACTTTGATGATGTTTCCTTTAGGAGGTGCGTTTAACAGCCGCGTCAATCTCAATATGCGGGAAGACAAAGGCTGGACGTATGGCTGCCGGGCAGGTTTCAGTGCCGACAAAGAAGGTAGTGTGTTTACAGGATCAGGCGGCTTCAAAGTGGGTGCCACGGACAGTGCCGTTATTGAATTCATGAAAGAGTTCAAAAACTATGCTGATAAAGGTATTACAGACGAAGAAGTCGCTTTTATGAAAAGCTCAATCGGACAGCGTGACGCATTGCGTTATGAATCGAATCGTCAAAAAGCCTCCTTTTTGGCTAATATTTTAGACTATAATTTGCCTAAAAACTACACGGATAAGCAGAATAAAATGCTGAAAGAAATAACGGCAAAAGACATCAATACGCTTGCTAAAAAGTATATAAAAGCCGACAAAATGAACATCATCGTTGTGGGTGATAAAAATGTCATTATGCCAGGTTTGCGGAAGTTGGGCTACGAAATTGTTGAATTAGATGCGAATGGTTTGCCTTTGACGGTTAAACCGTAGTGACATGACGGGCTTTATGTTCGGTTTATGTTCGGAGAACTTTTAAAGTTCCCCGAACATAGCGTTAAACAATTGGGTCGC
>JANMJN010000148.1:0-7070 GCA_031371355.1 Saprospiraceae bacterium | reverse complement strand
ATAAGTTATAAAAAATAATGGCAATACTAATCATTTTTACATTTATCATTGGTTATTTTATGATAGCCATGGAACATCCCTTCAAATTGGACAAGGCAGCCTCCGCTTTACAGACGGGTGTTTTATGTTGGGTGATTTTATTAGCAGGCTTACAACAAATGCCTGCTTTTATGGACTCATCAGCAAGCATGCCCGCCGATGCGCAGACCTTTATTGAAGGAAAACTCACTGAACATTTAGGCAATATCGCCAGTATTTTGTTCTTCCTTTTGGGTGCTATGACGATTGTGGAATTGGTGGACGTTCACGACGGCTTTCGTGTTATCACAGACAGAATTAAAACAACAAACCTCGTAAAATTGCTATGGGTCATTTCTTTGGTGTCTTTTTTCCTTTCGTCTATTTTGGATAACATGACAACGGCTATCATTATGTGCGCGTTGGCTCGTAAATTGACTTCCCATAAAGAAACGCTCTGGCTATTAGGCGGTTTTATCATCATAGCTGCCAATGCAGGCGGTGCTTGGTCGCCAATCGGTGATGTCACGACGATAATGTTATGGATTGGTGGTCAAGTGACAACTTTTAGTATTATGAGAGCTACGTTTCTCGCTTCAATTGCCAATATATTAGTACCGCTTTTTTTAGCTACTTATTTTGTAAAGGGGCAGATTGAACCCATTGAAACACAGACAGATGAAGAGAGAAATCAAACAATGACAACCCCTTCTGAAAAGCTAATGATGTTCGTTTTGGGTGCATTGGCTTTGCTTTCCGTTCCTGCATTCAAATACTTCACTGGTATGCCCCCTTTTATGGGTATTTTATTGTCTGTCGGTGTGTTATGGTACATCACTGAATTGTTGCACCGTCGCAAAGAGGACGCTGAATCCGTGCGCCGCGATTATTCCGTAGCCGCTATGTTGCATCGAATTGATACGCCAAGCATCCTTTTTTTTCTCGGTATTTTGTTGGCAGTCAGCGCATTAGAAGTGTCTGGGCATTTACACCATGCGGCAACTTTACTTGACCAGACATTCGGAAATATTTACATCATCAATACGCTCATAGGTTTGTTATCGGCTGTTGTGGATAATGTGCCACTTGTGGCTGCGTCTATAGGTATGTATGATTTATCCCATTTTCCACCCGACCACGATTTCTGGAATTTATTGGCATATTGCGCAGGAACAGGCGGATCAATTTTGATTATTGGTTCGGCAGCAGGTGTGGCTTCAATGGGCATTTTGAAGATTGATTTTCTGTGGTATCTAAAGCGTATTTCCCTTTATGCACTTGCGGGTTATTTAGCGGGTATTGCGACTTATTATTTAGAACATTCATTATAAAAATGCAGATGGTATATTCTGAAATACTGAGGGGATTCAAAGTTGTGTCAAAACTTTGAACCCCCTCAGTATTTTAGAATAGTGAGTATAAAAAGATTCTTTTACATTTTACAATATATTGTTTATCAATAAGTTGCAATACTGTCAACTATCAAGTCACGTAATTTGTATAAATAAAACTCTGCAATTCTCCAATCGTTTCTTTCTGTTCATTAACAGTTTCCTGAATAACATCTAAAATGGATATAATGTCAATCAATAAACCATTTTCAAAAACAGGTAGATAACGTACATTGCTCGCTGCCATGAGTTTCATACAATGTTCAATCGAGTCTTGAGGTTTCACATGAGGTATATCGGTGGACATAATGTCGCCAACCGTCGTTTGAGAAGAATGTTTGTCTTTCAAAATCACCTTACGGGCATAATCACGTTCTGTCATAATACCTAAATAGGTATCGCCGTTCATGACAAGGACAGAACCGACATTTTTTTCAGCCATTATTTTAATGGCGTCTAATACAGATGTGGTTGGTGGAACGCCAATGAAGCCGTGCTTCTTTTTTTTCAAAATGGTGGAGACGATTTTCATATTATTATCAGTTTTGATTTGTGGAAAGGGAAGGATAAATTCGTATTTTGTGATATTTTAGCATAAAGATATGGATTTTTGTTCAATAGCCAAAATAAAATTTTATTTTTTAACAATGAATAAAAATAAATAAAATTTTTAACGTTTGTCATGTTGTTATAATATGGCTTTTTATTCGATAAAATTGGAAAGAAGTTGATTATTATCGTGTTGTTTCTAAAAAAAATCCCAACCAAGAGGTTAGGATTCAGAGAGAACACTATAAGAAACCATAATTGCTTTTCAGGTATTTGGTATTTGAATAACCTAATATCCGAATATTCTATCGCCAAATTATGCTTCATCAAACTTATAAAGTTTGAGATTTTCAATAATTTTGATTAGATTTTCGGCATATTGTTTATCGGTTGCATAGCCCGCTTTTTCAAGACCTTTAGCCCAACCCACATAATCCGTTTTACTCAAATATTGTAGCTGTTTGTAGTGTTCACGCATCAAAAGCAAGCTGTGATCGCGAAAGCTTTCCCAAGCAGAGTCATATTTTTTGAACTTATCAGTCGGCGTATCATCTTTCATTACGACATGAGGTACCTTGCGGTTAAATGTTTTAACTCCAAAGTGATTGTTCGCTTTTTGTGTCAAACGACTTTCTCCTGCGTCGCTTTCGAGTAAACCTTGTGCAAGCGTTATGCTGACAGGAATACCAAATTTTTGACGTTCTGCCTTAGCGACATTGATAAAGCGGCGTACATAATCCCAGCATTTTTCTTGTTTCGATTTAACTGCAACTGGATTCGCTTTTTCGGGCGCAATAAATATGGATACATTGTCGAATAAATTGGCATCATTGCCTCCTTTTGCAGACGATGTGTTGGACTCCACGTGTTTGGGCGAGACATCGCGTTGTGGCAATAATTCTACGACCCCCTCAGTACCACCGATAACTTGATAGTCATTTGGGTTGTATGTGGGTTGCAATGACTCACTAATGGAAGCTGTGGCTTTATTAGTTACATTTTGTTTTATTTTTTTTTGTTTGAAAGCCACAGACTCTGCTTTTCCATTGTTTAGTACAGTACTGTCACCAATAGAAAAATAGACATTGCGATTAGCAAAAATGTAAAAGACTAAAACTAAAATGATGACATTTACCCAGTTTTTTACGAAAAATGCTTTGATTTTTGTATTATCTATGACAAGTTGCCAATCTTTTTGAATGTCTTTTTGACGCTCGACTTGTCCAATTTGGATGTAGTTAGGTTGAGACATGATTAGATGTATTTTATTTTATGTTAAACGCTCAATAATTTTGTTTTAAATAATAGCACAAATTTAACACAAAATGTTTTTATAAAACAAGTTTTTTATGAAAAAAAAACATTTTTTTTCAGTTATAATCACACACTAAACTTACCGTAGGTAGGAATATTAGAAGTAGTCGAAAAATTTATCAAAATAATACCTTCGTGTGTGAATTACACACTAACTTTGCTCACTTATTAAAAACAGAGAGTCATTCATTCTAAACCAAACCAGCAATGTTAATTATTGTAGATAGCGGCTCAACCAAAGCCGATTGGCAAGTCATAAATGCAGATGGTAGTCGTGAACTGCATACGACAATGGGTTTCAACCCTTTTTTCCACGACGAAGACCGCATTGAAACCGAGTTGAACAAAAGCTTTGTTAAAGATGTCAATGTCGTAGAAGCTCAAAAAATTTATTTCTACGGAGCGGGTTGCTCAGACAAAATGCGTTGCGATATAGTCAAACGTGGCTTGGAGCGCATTTTTACAAATGCCGAAACTATTGAAGTTGAACATGATTTGTTAGGAAGCGCACGCGCAACTTGCGGTACGGAAGCGGGCATCGCGTGTATCATCGGGACGGGCTCAAATACCTGTTTATATGATGGTAAAGATGTTATTGACAATGTATCAAACTTAGGTTATTTATTAGGTGATGAGGGTAGTGGCTCTCATTTGGGAAAACTGCTGATACGTGCCTATTTTTATCGGGAATTACCTGATGACATTATTGAATTTTTTCATGATGAATTTGGAAATAACAAAAGGGTTATTTTGAATAAAATATATGGTGAAGCACCCAATGTTTATTTGGCTTCGTTTGCCAAGTTTTTCTCAAAACACAAGAGTCATTTTTACATTCAAAAATTAGCAAGTGAAGCATTCACTGAACTTACACGCCGCCATATATTAAAATACGATGGCTGTCACAATGTGCCTATTCATTTCGTTGGGTCAGTGGCATATCATTTTCAAGATATTTTAAAAACAACTCTCGAAGAACACGATTTGAGTTTGGGTGTTGTGATTCAAAAACCAATTGATGCGCTTGTGGATTTCCACTTGAAAAACATCAATTTGACTTTAAATTAGTCAACCAATTAATTTGACAATAGACCTCTCCATATGATGCAATTTTAGCAAAACGAGATGTTTATTCATAATTTATTTATATGACAAAGACAATTAAACGCATAGCTGTTTTTACTTCGGGTGGCGATGCCCCTGGCATGAATGCAGCGATTCGTGCCGTCGTTCGGACGGCTATTTACAATGACCTACACGTTTTTGGGGTAGAACGTGGCTATCAAGGCATGATTGAAGGTAAAATCAAACGCCTTGAAACAGGTGACGTCGGCAACATCATCCAAAGAGGCGGAACCATACTGAAAACCGCACGCTCTTTGGAGTTTATGACACCTGAAGGACGTACTAAAGCCTATGATTCTCTTTTAGCATTTGATATAGATGCATGTGTGGCGATCGGTGGAAATGGTACTTTTACCGGTGCTAAAATCTTTTCAGAAGAGCATGATATACCTTTTATCGGTGTACCCGGGACGATTGACAATGACCTTTATGGTACGGACTTGACAATTGGTTTTGATACAGCTATCAATACGGCAATGGAAGCTGCTGACAAAATACGTGATACAGCGTATTCCCATAATCGTTTATTTTTTGTTGAAGTTATGGGTCGCCATGCAGGCTTCATTGCCCTTCATTCTGCCATCGGTTCTGGTGCAGGTGGTGTGATGATTCCTGAAAATCAATATGATATAGATGATCTCGTTTTACATCTTAAAAAATCTGCAAAACGGAATAAGCCATTCGGCATCATCATCGTAGCAGAAGGCAATAAGGTGGGGGGTGCAGCCGAAGTTGCCAGATTAGTAGGTGAGCGCATCGAAAATTATGATACCAAAGTCACAGTCATTGGACATTTGCAGCGGGGTGGTTCGCCAACTTGTATTGACCGTGTTTTAGCCAGCCGTTTAGGTTATGAAGCAGTAAATGCGCTATTGGCAGGTCATTCCAACGAAATGGTTGGTATCTTGAACAATGATTTGTCCTTCACATCATTTCAAGATGCGATTACAAAAGAAAAGAAGGTCAACGATTCATTGATGAAAATGGCGCAGATTTTGGCATTATAATAGTAAAAACAAACTTAATGTTACAACTTATGGCTAATTTGCTGAATTAATCAGTAAATTAGCCTTTTTTACTGAGGGGAGTATCATTTTGAACATATAACTTGCTTGATTCTTCATGCCTTATTTTTCTTTTCTCAATTCGGCAACGTTCGCTACAATACTTCACTTCTTGCCACACTTTTTCCCACTTTTTACGCCATGTGAAAGATTTGTTACAGTTTTCACAAATTTTCTGCTGTAAATCAGATTTTTTCTTTTGTTTCGCCATTTGTTATAAAACATTAATTTTGTGGTTAGAACAAAAAAAAAGTTAAACGGTTTTATATTATACACCAGCATACATTTTACACTATGATTTATTGTCCAAAGTGCCATACACAACTTGTAGAAGATGCCAAATTTTGCCACAATTGTGGTACACACATTGATATAGCCTTAGCGGATTGCCCATCTTGCGCCAAAAAAAATCCGGCTGATGCACGCTTTTGCTATGGTTGCGGAGCACCCATGTCGCCCATTGTGTTATCTACACCCGAAGTTCAAAATTCTAAATATGATTTTCAGAACCTCGATATCTTAGAAGAACAAGTAAAATCTCTGTTTTTTGAAGAAGTCAAACGTTTAGCCGCATGGATTGCCCCTGACAAAGTAGAGGAGTATCTCAAAACAGTCATTACGACCAATTTCTATCAAACGGTTGACCGTCGGTCAAAACAAATTGCAGAGGAATTTTCAGAGATAAATTTCAACAAAATGACCCCCTCAGTATTTCACCTCGAAAAGCAAGTGGAAAATGCTGTTTCAAGCCTTGCTTTGTATCATATCGTCTATAATTGCAAAGAGATAAGTCCAACTGTTTTGTCTGAAAAAATAATGAAATATGAACGTGCCGTCCGTGGAAATGTGGATTTAAAACAGTTGATTTTCGATTACCTCGATTTAGCTTCTGAAAAAGAAAGGGTTTATACCGATTTTGTCAAAATGCCTTTCAATACGCTTCAAAATGCCGCTAAAAATTTCGTTTTTGCTGCAAAAGATGAATTTATTTTCCTCATCAGCGACTCAACTTTTCTCGGTAGCGGTAAAGAAGGCTTTGCCATTACGGAGTTTGGACTGTATTGGAAAGCACCTTTGGAAAAACCGCAAAAAATATATTTTCACCACATCGCTCGCCTTGAAAAACACAAGACATGGCTTAAAGTCAATAATCGTTTTTTCAATGTCAACCCTTCGTTAAATATCAAAATGCTTTTCCTGTTGGAAAAACTGAAAAATATTTATTCGGATTCTTAGTAACGACTAAATAATTAAGCCGCTTTTTTGTTCTCCTTGACGCAGTGAAAAAATTTATGTAAATTATTGAAAATGAATAATTTAGTTTGGTTCTTTCACTTCGTAAAAATGAAAAAAGGTATGTTTTGCGTTCCTTCGCTAAAGTAAATCACCGACAATGCAAAAAAAAAACTCTTCTTCTCTCCGTTCTACTTGCCTTTTAACCCTTTCCCTTTGCATTTTGCCCTTTTTACTGAGGGGGCAAAATCCCAATGATGTTCGGCGAGCGTTTTATCCATTTCAGAAAAGTACGACTGGAAATCCTACATATGAAAACCCTCTTGTGGGTGGTTTCAACTGTCCAGAATTTAGTGAAGTGGACTTGAATAACGAT
>JANMJN010000145.1:0-4903 GCA_031371355.1 Saprospiraceae bacterium | reverse complement strand
TGTCTGCCCGTCAAAATCGCTGCCCGAGACGGACTACACTGAGGGGCTGCCACAAAAGCATTATTAAACAAAATACCCCGCGCCGCCACACTGTCAAAAACAGGTGTCCGAAATATTTTTTGCCCATAAGCCCCTGCGTGCGGAAAAGATTGGTCGTCGGCAATAGCGAAGATGATATTGGGTGGGCGTTTCGTTTTTTTAGCTGTTTGAGCAGTTAGATTACTTTTTTGAAAGCACAGGAGTATGAGCGCAATCAGACAAAGCTGTGCAGTTGTTTGTTTAAAACATATCATTTTGGTGTGTTTTAGTACCTATTTCTTCACTTTTTTCGCTTTTAAATAGTCTTCTCTAATTTTCACAAGATCAATCGGCGCACAATCACAAATTAATTGTTGGACAATATCCATAGGCATTTCGTCTTCGTTTTTGAAGTTGATACAGCCTTTCTGAAAACTTGCTTTGGGCAAAAGTGCTTGATACTTTGTATGCAAAGGTTGAGAGCCATAAATAGGTAGGAGATGTAAGGACATGTAGTTTTTTACATTGGCAAGCCCATATTTCATAGACCCCTTTGCTTTATAAATAATCATTTCAACGCGCATCATTGGTTCAATGACAGCTTCGACGCTTTTATCGTTTTCAAGGATAGCCTCGTGGATTTTAGTCAATATACTTTGCCTATCGGAAGGTTGATTTGATATGTATGTTTCAATATCCATATTTTGCAATTTAAAAGTTATAACACATTTTTTCTAACTTGTAAATATACGTATTTATACATTTTCCTGTCATTCGGTTTGTAGGATTTTTACCCGCCTCAGAATTCAGTGCTTTAAAAGAGAAAATACTGAAAGAGGTGTCTTCGTTTGAAAAAATGTGGCATTTTACATTTTTCCATTTGTAAAAATGTAGTTTATCATACTTATTCATCCGTAAAAATGTAAATTTGTATTTTAAATAAAATTCTAAAAATGAAAAGAACACTTTATAACGCATTAATCAGTTGGAAAAACGCACCCAATCGAAAGCCATTAATCGTACAAGGTGCAAGACAAGTCGGCAAAACTTGGCTTATGAAAGAATTTGGCAAAAACGAATTTGAACAGGTTGTTTACCTCAATTTTGAAAGTAGTGAGCGACTAAAATCTATTTTCGCCCCTGATTTTGACATAAAACGCATTATTTCAATCATCGAAATTGAAGTCAATCATAAAATACAAAGCGATAAAACCCTACTCATTTTTGACGAAATCCAAGAAGCTGAAAAAGGACTAACAGCACTCAAATATTTCTGTGAACAAGCACCCGAATATTATATTATCGCAGCGGGTTCATTGCTCGGTGTTTCGTTACAAAAGAACAATTCTTTTCCTGTTGGAAAGGTAGATTTTTTACGAATGTATCCAATGAGTTTTTTTGAGTTTTTAGAAAATATCGGTCAGAATTTGTTAAAAGAGCATTTAGAAGCTAAAAATTGGCAAATAATTGAGGCTTTTCATGAAAAATTAGTTGCCTTTCTAAGGCTCTATTATTTCATAGGCGGTATGCCCGAAGCGGTGGAAAATTATATTCTTTATGAAGATTTAAATACTGTTCGGTCTATCCAAGATAAGATTTTGTTGGGTTATGAAAACGATTTTGCCAAATATGCACCTATCGAAATTGTACCCAAAATCAGGCTGGTTTGGCAGACTCTGATCAGTCAATTGGCAAAGGAGAATCGGAAATTTACTTATGGACAAGTCAAAAAAGGATCACGCGCAAAAGACTTTGAAACCGCTATCAATTGGTTGACCGATGCTGGATTGGTGTTGAAAGTACCTTACGTTGAAAAACCGACTATGCCGCTAAACGCTTACGCCAATATGGATTCGTTTAAATTATTCCTTTTAGATATTGGTTTGTTAAACGCTATTGCTAAAATTGACCAAAAAATTCTTTTAGAAAAAAATAATATTTTAACCGAATTTAAAGGTGCTTTGACCGAACAATTCGTGGCACAACAATTAAAAATCAACCATGACATTTATTATTGGGCTGCGCCAAACGCTACTGCCGAAGTTGATTTTTTAATTCAATTTCAAAATGACATCATTCCGATTGAAGTCAAAGCCGAAGAAAATTTAAAGTCAAAAAGTTTAAAGGTTTTCGTAGAAAAATACAAACCAAATACAGCAATTCGCACATCAATGAATGGTTTTCGAGAACAAGATTGGCTGACTAACGTGCCGTTATATGGCATTTGCTCATTTTTAAGTTGAAAAATGAGTAAAAAGTGATTTTATACTAATGATTCAGGAAATAAAAGCAGCTCGCAACCTTCTTTTGCCCTGCGTTCTATCCAAGGAATGATGATTTCTACGGTTTTTGCGATGTCAAATAAAGCAGGTGTGGCTTGGATGACACCGACTTTTATGGTTTTGCTTTTTGTCACTTTTGTTTTGTTGGGGTTTAGACCCCCTCCGTACTTTGTAACTATTTACGTCCAAAGTCTGCAGGATTTTCGCCCCATGCCTTTGTTTCCCACTTTAATACTTTGTTTTCATATTCATTTTCGTTTAACCATTTTATAGCTCTATCAATTAGGTTAAATAATTTTTCGTTCTTAGAACTTCGAGGATGATTGGTTCTTGCATTTTTATCTCTAACCCAACCTATTGCATTTCTGCTATCAGAATAGATTGGTAGCGACAGCTTGTGCTGTTTGCAATAAGCAAGTCCATGCACAATCCCTAAAAATTCAACAATATTGTTTGTCCCATCTTCAAAAGGTCCCATTTTGAAAAATACTTCTTTAGTTTTTGTATGAACCCCTTGGTATTCAACAATTCCTGTTGAAGTATTCCATGCACCATCAACGGACATGCTTTCGTCAATAGGGTCGCCAATAAGTTTTAACTGGTCTTCAGTTAGTTCCGTTTCAAAAAGATCTTTACCGATAAATTCTTGACTGGAACTACCAAAGGCTTGTTCTGCTAATTGTCTTGTTTTAAAAGATTTATAAACCGCTTTTGGGTATTCAAAAATCTGGGCTTTACACTCATCCCAAGTTTCAAAAATTCCTGTTTGTCGTCCTACCCAAACTACATAAAATTTAGATTTAGTCATCTTATATAGTATATTTATTTTGTATTAAACATTTTAATTACCTCTTTTAGCTCTACAATTGTCAAAGGCGGATTTTGTTTATGTAACATTGAATGACAATTTGGACAAACGGGTCGCAAGTCTTGTATTGGGTTTATTTTATATTCCTGTTTGATTGATGCAATTTGTGTCAAATGATGTACGTGAATAAATTTGTAACCTAAACTCCCGTAAAAACTTTCAAAGTTGAAATCACAAACCGAACAAGAATAGCCATAATGTTTTAAACACTCTTTTCTTGCATAAAAATTGCGTTCATATCTTGTCTGTAATATTTGAGTTGCAGAGCCTTCAAAATACGTTTTGGTTGTATCTGTTGTTTCTAAAAAGGGATTGTAACGAATATTCTGTGTTGTCAAAAAATCAAACCAAACCGCTTCAAGTTCATCAACTAATTCTGGTCTTACTGAAATACCTGACGATTGTGGTGTCCATTGTTGCTTTGTTAAATTACCTAAATTGAGAATATCAAGAGTTAAGATTGGATCTTTTTCTGGATTAAGTAAAACATCAAAATCTAATTTAACCCTCATTCTCGGAACAGGTTTATCTTCACCGCTTCTAAATTCCGAAAAAAAAGGTTCAGAAGCAACATAACCCGTTGCAAAATCCCTCGTGGTTCTGATCCAACCCTTGCTAAAAAAGCTCTATCGCCTGGTTTAATCGCTTTGTAACTACTACAACTCCATTGTTCTGTTACCTTTTCACCATTTTTAAGTTGCTCTATGTTTTGTTCTAATGTTGTCCAATTCCATTTATTTGGATTCCAAACGAAAAGATAAGTATTAACCAATGAATCCCCTTTAAATAACCTTATACCAAGTTTGTCATTACCGTTTTTGTAGATTTCCCAAATTCCGTGTTCTTCTACACTGTATTTTACGATTAGCCCTCTTCCAATTGTGTACAGAAGGTCATAAGGAGAACTTGAATTTGATAATCTCGGTTTATGATTTTCGGGATAATGAATTCTTGAACTGTGATTAACTGTCATTACTATGATTTGAGCAGTTATTGTAGTAGAATTAACATCTGCCCATTTAGCATTGATATATTCTTTTATTTCCAAATAAGATGCAGGGCTATTAATATTTTCGACTGCTTCTTTAATCATTCTCCAAATAACTGGTCTATCCATTACTTTTTTTAATTAAGGTTTTTTAATTACAAAAGTATTCTAATATAACTTGAAACCCTACATAATTTAGGTATTTGATTTTGACACATAGGAATATAAGGGTTTTCGCATAGTTTCACATAGATTTCCGTATAAAACCCTATGTGAAACTATGCGAAAATCCTTATGTTCCTATTGTGTCAAGAATTATGTAGGGTTTCAAATAATATAACTAAAGATAACAATCAATGTCGGCATAAAGCACAGCTCTCTCCGTATTTACTTTTTAACTCAACACAACCCGGTGCACAAACGGCGTAAATCCCGTCAAATAAACCGTCGGCGCATCCATCGCAGGTAAGCCCCCCCTCAGTAAAATGCCTTTGTGTTCCATTCTGCCTGAACTAAATTGAATCGTATCTTTTCCGAGCGTATAACTGCCTTTGTTTTCTTTTAAAAAATAGGCACTGGACTTGGTGGCGTGGGCTTGAACGCCTGTGAAAGTGCCGCCTTGTCTGAACACCAATTCGAGCGTAACAGGCACCCCCTCAGTACCGTGCATATCCAAATCAACGACGATGCCGCCTGTGGTTTCTGTGATTTTAATGATGGTTTCAAGATATTGTACCTCGCTTTTAG